>JAUYQT010000407.1 GCA_030697085.1 Azonexus sp.
CTGGCTCGGCCGGAACACAGGCCGGGCTTTTTTGCATTACAGAATTTTTGCTTTCAAGGATAAAAAATGAGCATGAATCGTCGGGAGTTTCTTCAGGTCATGGCCGTCGCGGCAGCTGGTGGCATGTCGCTGCACAGTGAACTGGCGTTGGCTGAAAAAGGCGCAGCCAAGTTGTACGACCTGCCGAAATTTGGCAACGTCAGCCTGCTGCACATTACCGACTGTCATGCCCAGTTGCTGCCGATCTACTTCCGTGAGCCGAACGTCAATCTCGGTTTTGGCGATCAGTTCGGCAAGGTGCCGCATCTGGTTGGCGACAATCTTCTCAAGCATTTCGGCTTCAAGCCGAACAGCATCGAGGCGCACGCCTACACCTACCTGGATTTTGAGAAAGCGGCGCAAACCTACGGCAAGGTCGGCGGCTTCGCTCACCTCGCGACACTGGTCAAACGCATGAAGGCAACCCGCCCCGGCGCCTTGTTGCTGGATGGCGGCGACACCTGGCAAGGCTCCGGTACGGCACTGTGGTCGAACGCGCAGGATATGGTCGATGCCTGCAAGGCGCTCGGTGTGAACGTCATGACCTTGCATTGGGAGTCGACCTATGGCGAGGCCCGCGCCAAGGAAATTGAGGAAAAGGATTTCGCCGGCCAGATCGACATCGTGGCCCAGAACGTCAAGACCACCGACTTCGGCGATGCCGTGTTCAAGCCTTTCGTGATGAAGAACATGAATGGCGTGCCGATGGCGATTATCGGCCAGGCTTTCCCTTATACGCCGATTGCCAACCCGCGCTGGCAGACGCCGAACTGGAGCTTCGGCATCCAGGAAGAGAACATGCAGAAAACCGTCGACGAAGCCCGCGCCGCCGGTGCGCAGGTGGTTGTCGTGCTCTCGCACAACGGCATGGACGTCGACCTCAAGATGGCCTCGCGGGTCAAAGGCATCGACGCCATCCTCGGCGGCCATACCCACGACGGCATGCCGGCGCCGGTTGCAGTCAAAAATGCCGGTGGCCAGACGCTGGTGACCAATGCCGGCTCCAACGGCAAGTACCTCGGTGTGCTCGATTTCGATGTCAAGAACGGTAAAATCGCTGACTTCCGCTACAAGCTGCTGCCGATCTTCGCCAACTTGCTGCCGGCCGACAAGGATATGCAGGCACTGATCGACAAGGCGCGTGCGCCGTATTTGTCCAAGCTCAATGAAAAGCTGGCGATTACCGAAGGCACCTTGTACCGCCGTGGCAACTTCAACGGCACGTTTGATCAGGTAATTCTCGACTCGCTGCTCAAGGTCAAGGATGCCGAGATTGCCTTCTCGCCGGGCTTCCGCTGGGGCACCTCGCTCTTGCCGGGGCAGCCGATCTTGATGGAGCACGTGCTTGATCAGACCGCCATCACCTATCCGTGGACTACCGTGACCAATATGAGTGGCGAGATGATCAAGACGGTGCTGGAGGATGTTTGCGACAACCTGTTCAATGCCGATCCGTATTACCAGCAAGGCGGCGATATGGTGCGGGTGGGGGGGCTGCAATACACCTGCGACCCAACCGGCAAGATGGGCAGCCGTATTCAGAACATGATGCTGAAGGGCCAATTGATTGATCCGGCCAAAACCTACAAGGTTGCCGGCTGGGCTCCTGTGTCAGAAGAGGCTAAAAATTCCGGTGAGCCGATCTGGGAAGTGGTTGCTGAGTACCTGCGCGACATCAAGACAGTCAAGCCGATCAACCTCAATCTGCCAACTCTTAAAGGCGTGGCGAATAATCCGGGAATGGCATAAATGCGGCCAGTAATCAAGAAACTGACTTTAGCCTGCTTGTTGGCAGTCTCATCATTGACTTTTGCTGCTGACGGCGTGTCGGCCAGTATCGACTGGGAAAAACTGCCAGAGTTCAAGCGCAGCAAGCTGGCCTTGTATCTAACGCCGCAGCAAGCCTACGAAATGAAGATAAAGGACAAGTCCGGCATCGCTTTTTTTGATATTCGTACCCGTGCCGAGGCGATGTATGTGGGCTGGCCGGTGGGTGCCGATGCGCTGGTTCCCTACGTCGAGCATCAAGAAATCATGACGGATTGGGACGACAAGCGCTCTATGTACAAAATCGAGCCGAATCAGGATTTCGTCGCAGAGATCGAGCATCGCTTGAAAGAGAGGGGCTTGAGCAAGGATGCGACGATCATTCTGATCTGCCGCTCCGGTGATCGCAGCGCCAAGGCTCAGGATCGTTTGCGAGAAGCCGGCTATAAAACTGTCTACGGCGTCCCTGAAGGTTTTGAGGGCGATATGGCCAAGGACGGCCCGAAGGCCGGGCAACGCGCGGTCAACGGCTGGAAAAATGCCAATTTGCCGTGGACGTATAAGCTGGATAAAACAAAAATGTATTTCCCACGTTGATACTGACCAAGCGTATCGCTCTGATTTTTTGATTGAGGGGCGAAAACCGCAGCCGTAACGTGCGCCAGGTCATCTTTCGAGTTGAGCTGGCATTTATCCCAATGCTCAGATTATTTCTCGATCAGGGTTGGACGCTGGCGAGCTGAACTTGCTGAGGTCGATCAATCAGGTAATTGATCAAGCCGGCGCCGGCCCACATGC
>JAUYQT010000446.1 GCA_030697085.1 Azonexus sp.
GACGTTATTGACCTTGGCGAAGAGCTGCCAGCCCGCCCCCAGATCGGCTTCTGCATTCAGATTAAGAATGGCGTAACCACCGATTTCGCCGGCACCTTCAAAGGATCGGGTCGCGCCATTGACATCGCTTGCCAAGCCGCTCTGATGCTGGTTATTTTCATTGCCACGGGCGTACTGGCTGGAAAACGCCTGAACGTTGCTACCGAGGCGCAGCCAGTCGGTCGTCCGCCAGGCCAGGCCGAGTTTCAAACTATGTGCCGGCAAGCCAGGCATTTTGTCGCCTTTACTGACCAGAATTTCGTCATCCTGCCCAGCTGCGGTACAAGCGGCTGCCGTGCCGCGCGTGCTGTTGTTGGCGGCGAGCACACAGGCACTGGAAGCAAAACGGGCTTGCAGCCAGCTGTAGGCAATATTCCAGTTGAGACGATGCGCCCGGCCGCCCAGGCCCAGCTCCAGCCCCTGACGCTCGGTTTTGCCGTAGTTGGTGAAATAACCGGCGCTGGTCGAAGTGCCGACAAACATGATGTCATCGGTATTCAGCGTGCGGTAAACGCCGGCGCTCCACTGAATTTCCTGACTCAGGCTGCCACGCAAACCGGCTTCGATGGTGCGTGAAACAACTTGTTTCAGATACGGATCGGCCGCCATCGAATTGGGCAGCGTGCACGGATTGGCCGGGTCGGCGCAACCGAGTTCAATCGGTGTCGGAATACGCGTTCCCTGGCTCAGGCCGGCGTAAGCGTTGAGACTGGGCATCACTTGCCAGCTCAGGCCGAAGGCCGGGTTGAGCTTGTGGTAACGATGATCGCCATCCAGATTCGGGGCGCTTCGATTCAGTTCGTCAAAGGTCGTGACGCGGCTCAGGTTGTAACGGGCCGCAGCCGTCAGGTGCAGGTTTTTCGCCAGCTCAAAGGTGTCGGTGACATAGAGGCTGGCGGTGCGCGTCGTGCCGTGCAGCTTGTTTTCATCCTCGACCGCTTCCAGATCGGACACGCCGCGCGAAGCGTCGACCTGACCCAGCTGCTGCGTTTGCAGAAATTGAACGCGGGCATAGTCGAACGACGTGCCGAGCGCCAGTTGATGCCGTGCTGAGGTCAGATTCCATTGCACCGCCGCGCCGCTCGACTGCTGCTTCGTCCGCGTCCGGTTCAGGGCGCCGCTACCCTGGGTCGAATCATCCTCAAACTCGTCATTCATGTCGCCATTCAGCGTCCGCGTTTTGGTATTGCGGTGATACAAGCTGGCGGAAAGACTGGTCGCATCGGACAGCCACAGCTTGCCCTGGGTGGCGAGCTGGGTCATGTCATTACGGGTTTCATCAGGGTAGGTAAAAATATTTTCGCGTCGGGCAGCAAGCAGCGATTGCGGCACCAGACCATTGCCAACCAGCCGGCTACGCGCCTTGGTCAGCGTCAGATCGCCCTCGCCCGCCGCGTTGCGGAAGGAGAGTTTGCCAAATAGCTGCTTGACATCGGAGGGCGAATAATCACGCCAGCCATCCTCCTGAAACCAGTCGCCGGCAACATAGCCGCCCAGCGTGCCATTGTTGCCGCCGTATTCAAACTCCGTATTGCTGCGCCCGAAGCTGCCGCCGGAGAGCTCAAATTTGCCGCCGGGATGCGAAAAGCCGCTCTTGGTGCGAATCGACAACGCGCCACCCAGCGTATTCAAGCCAAAAATCGGGTTGGAACCGGGGATCAGATCCATCCCGGCGATGGCGGAATTAGGCAGTAAATCCCAGTTGACCGTGTCACCAAACGGTTCGTTGATGCGTACGCCATCAACATAAACCGACAAGCCCTGCGCCATGCCAAGCAGCGGCGAGACGGTAAAGCCGCGGTAATTGAGATCGGCCTGATACGGGTTACCCTGCGTTTCGTTCAAATTGACGCTGGGCAGACGGCGGTTGATCGCTTCGGCCAGACTGACGCTTTCCTGCTCTTCAAGTTGCTCCTCGTTGATCGACTGGACATTGGCCGGAATCTGCAAACGCGGTACGCCGACACCGGCCAGCGGCGTCGTGCCGACAATTTCAACGGTGGCGGTTTGAAAGGCACTTTCCGCCGCGATAGCCGAACCAAAAGTGGCGGCGATAGCGGCAGCCAAGACACGGCCATGTCTTATTTGTCTCTTCATGTGCTTTTCTTGAGTTTGTAATTAACGGGGACGACAACCTGAATTTCGCTGGCTTCCAGCCCCTCCGGCAACGGTGGCAGGCTGGAGAGTTGTTCAAGCATCGCCAGCGCATGCTGATCAAGCACCGCAAAGCCGCTGGAATGATCGAGACGCACGGCAACCAGATTGCCCTTGCGCGCCACCCGCAAATGCAGGCGCACTTCACCCTCCCAGCCGCGCAGCGCGGCAACACGCGGGTATTGCTGCTGCCCGGCAAAAATGTCGCTCAGGCGCTGGCGGTAGGCGGCAAGCAGGCTGCTTTGAGACGGCGAAGCGGGACTGAGCGCGGACGCGGCGTTGGCGACAGCACCCAGGTCGCTATTCAACGCCGGCATTGAGGTCGGCGTTGATACCAAGCCCGGTGTTGATAACGAGGCAGGCCTCGACTCGGCCATCGCTGCCGGCGTCAATGCCGGCGCCGGGACGTCAACGGCTGGCGTAGCGGCCTCCACCACGCGACGCTGGCGTTGCTCGCGCCGTGGCGGAGGCTGCTTCGCCGCCGGGGGGAGCGCCGTCGACGCTGGCGCTGCATGCGCCTCGCTCGTCGCTCCGGATGAGGTATCGACGACCAGACGCAAGGTCGCCAACAGGGGCGGCAACGCCGGCACTGCTCGCTGCGGGCGTTGTACCCACAGCAGGAGGGCGGCATGGATGAGTAGTGACAAGGCGAAAAGCGACCAAAACCGGCGATCCGGCCGAGGGCCAGGCCTTGCTTCTGCGGCCCGTTGCCCAGCCGCTGTACCAATGGTCGCAAGGCCAGCCCTGGCTTCGATAGCCAGTGGACCAACCGTGGCGACCATGCTCTTGGTCATCATTACTTCAACGCCTCCTGCTCAAATGCAGGAAACAAGTGGCCGACGGAACGCCGATATTCACTGGCTGCGACTGGCAGGCTGGCGAACTCCGCCGGCAACGGGCGGGCCAGCACTTCGTTCATATCCAGCCCAGCCGCGGCCGCCTGACGCAAACTGCGCTGCAGCCACTGAAGCCAGGCACGGGTCTGCTTGATCGGCGCAGCATCCGTTGCGACTTCGCCGTGACCGGGCACCAGCTGTTTGAAACCCGGTTCACGGGTAATCGCTTCGAGTTGATCGAGCGCCGCCAGCCAGCGCTCGACGTCGGCATGCGGCGTTGTCGGGGCGCGGCCGTTGAAGACGAGATCACCAGTAAAAAGAACGCCGCTTGCCTCATCGTAGAGCACCAGATCCGCCTCGGTGTGGCCGTTCAGCGCCATGACGCGGAGCCGGCGACCAGCAATTTCCTGCTCGCCAGGAGTGAGGGTCTGGGTCGGCGCAAATACTTCGGTGCCTTTCATCCAGTCGCCGGTCAGACGATAGAGATTTTCGGCAAACGCATTGCCATCCTGGGTAATCCCCTGCCGGGTCGCAGCGAGGGCGGCGACGGGTGTATCGGCAAAAGCCTGGTTGCCGAGAAAATGGTCTGGATGATGGTGCGTGTTGATGAGTAGCGCGACGGCTTGCGGTGTGATGCGGGCGATGGCAGCGCGCATTTGTTCGCCGTAACGCCGCGAGGAACCGCTGTCGATGACGATGTTGCCTTGCGGTGCAGCGATGAAAGCGCTATTGACGATATTGCCGCCATTGGCC
>JAUYQT010000522.1 GCA_030697085.1 Azonexus sp.
AGCGTGTTGGACAGCATCCAGCCAGTCGTGTAGCGGAACTGACGCCGCGATTATGGAAGCAACTCTTCGCAGACAATCCGTTGCGATCGCCCTTGCATACTCTTCGGACATAGGCAAGAACGCCGGGGAGTTACCGGTTACCGGCAAACTGCGTGGCAGAAGCGTTCATTTTGCCGAAAGCCGAGGTCGCAGCAGCGATGGCGCATTCCGAACCCGCCGGAGCTACTGCAGGAAATCGCGGCGGACATTGCCGATTTACTGGTGGAGCTTCGCGACTTTGGCTTTCGCCTTCTTCCAATTGCTGATGAAATGAAACAGCATTGTCATCGTCGAAAGGTGATTCTTGTTACCTCATTTAGCCACGAAGTAAATGGATCGCGCCATCCTGAGTTTGGTTGTTGCAATGACTTCCATGCTTTTCGCCATGGCGAGATCCGAAGCGGGGCAAAGTATCCCCTAAGGCCATTTTGGAGTCCAATTTTGAAACCCTCAAAAAATTTGCCCATTCTGATGCTTCCAAGAAATATTCAACATATATTATCACTACTGTCCAGTTAAAATATTGCTTCACCAGCGTTATAGTACTGAAAAAACATTTTTGATATTGACGGTGAAAATAGGAGAAGTTAATGTCTATGACAAGTCGTGAGTTAATTGCTCGCTTCTCGCCTGAGCGTCAGAAGAAAGTTTTGGCGAAATCGGCTCAAATTAATGCTCTACGTGATGAGTCTCGGCGTAAAGAGCATATGCAAGAAGTCCGGTCTTTGGAATATTTAAATAAATGACCTGATTGATGTTGCAAAAGCCACCGCCCCGGTCTCATGATTCATGGGTGTTTGTTCATATTACATTTGAAGGAGCTCAAATGGCTCTAACAAGCAAAGAACTAATCGCACGGCTCTCACCAGAAAAGCAACAGCGAGTGTTGGCAAAGAAAACCAAAATCCATGCTATGCGCGTAAGTGCAAAACGTCTTCCGATTTTGCTTGCAGCCTTGGAAAATGTCATCAAACCGGAGGTTGGTCATGTTCAAGACGCTCACTGAGAGCATCGCAAAACAAAAGCCCGAAGTTCAGGCACGGATTATTTCGAACGGTGACAAGCTCGCGGCCAAGCGTGATGCAGCCGTCAAAGCCGCCACTGGCGGCATCAATGTAGTACCGAAAGTTAAAGCCCCGGCTCACGCCTGATACTGCCCAAACAAAAGCCGAAGTTTCCCGAATTTTGCAAACGTTGAACCGGCCTGGCAAAAACCGAGATGGCGAAATCCGTCTTGGATGCCGGCTGGACGGCGTTCCGAACAATGCTCAGTTATAAGTCGATAGCGACAGGCGTGTTGTTCGAGGAAGTCGATGAGGCGTACTCCACCCAAACCTGTTCGACTTGTGGCGCACTGCCCGAGTCGCGGCCGAAAGGTATCGCAGGACTTGGAATAAGACAATGGACTTGCTCGGAGTGCGGCACACATCATGATCGTGATGTGAATGCCGCCAGGAGCATTCTCGCGGCGGGACATCGCCGTCTAGCGGTAGGAATCTCCGGCGTTTAGGCCGGAGAAGATGTCAATCTGCTCATCAAGAGGCAGATCTTCCAGCCGTGGCTTCATAGCCTGGCTCGCGTGCAATGACAACAAGGCTCCACTGCGTAGGCCAGCGATGCACTGGATTGCGGCGGTGAGCTCCAGCTGCCTATGGGTATCAGATGTAGCCGTAGCGACTTGTTGCAGTGTCGCGATGATGGTTTTCTCGATGGCATTCATACGTTGCCCTTCATGGCCTAGTTGCCATCCAGATGCCGCCAGCTACAACCAACCCGGCGACAAGGCTCAAAACGATAATTTCCATGTTTCTCCTTCCTTGACCGTCAGCTTGCCGGATGGCTTTTGTCCGATTGATTGTCCGCAAAAAGGGATTCCCGCGTCAACATCCAGAGACCACCAGCCTCAATAATGCCAGTAATCACGAGAAGTCCAAGAATATCCATTTCACTCTCCTTTACACTGGCTGCTGAATTATCCACTCGATTTCTTCAAACTATTACTCTGGCCCGATGAAGTCTTGAGTCTCTCTCGGGCTGAGCCTCTCAAAGCCCTGTATGCCCCACGAGAGTCTCGGGACGAGAAGTTAATACTTCACAGGGCCTGATCAATAGGTGCGGAACAGTGTCGCCCAAGTTGCTGGTGAGGCTGCTGGCCCTGACAAAACTCTGGCTTCACATTATCAAATCGGTGATGGGACTCCCTCAGATTCTGCTGCGCGGTTTGGAGAATGTCCAGAACGGATGGACACTGGTTTGTCTGGCGTGGAATCTGAAACGCATGGCCGTATTGCGTCCTCAGCAAGAAAATAGAACGGAAGCATTATGACTCCCTGAAAAAGCGACCTGATTCCTGCCAGAAACATGCAAATTCTTCTCGAATCGTGAAGTCGGGCCGCCGGTCGAACTTAAGCCCGACTAAGGGCTGCTAGGCAGAATATTAGGAAATTAGGATGGAGTACACAAAAGCCGCTCCGGAGATGGAAATGACATTGACGATAATTAGAGGTGAGGGTAGTGTGGTTGGTATGATGAAAAAACTATCCAAGCTTCCTCTGAATCTGCTTTTGCAAACACTCTTTACAACGCTACATGGTGAGGAGGGCTAGGATGGGTCTCTTTCTAGTCGGCATGGTATTCTTCGGTCTGGCAGGACTGGGTATTTACGTTCTGCGTCGTGGCATTAAGCAAAACAAAGGTGGTCGCTTGCCCCCCTGTGGCTTACCCGCCAATACTCAAAAATAAAATGCTCTGTTCGCGTTCGCCGTTGGTTTACGCGTCGGATCGTCGCCAAGCCGCACTGTGTATCGGTTTGACCTAGTATTTGTAGAAGCGCCCCAACGCTTGCCGTGCAAAGGGTTACGCCGGACTCCACAAAAAAACAACGGGTATCGCGAACAGAGCCAAATAAAACCCCCGGTTACTCTCTGAACCTTCGGGGGTTTTACGTCGACGGGGATGGATTTTGCATGTCTCGGTCTTGAGTCCTGCGGTTTCTGGCGCCCCCTCTACAGGAAGGGCTTAGAGCTTGTTTATCCTATTTTCCTCTGTTAGCCGGCTGGAATGGGAGGGGAAGCCCGAGGCAAGAGTGGCGGTGGCTCGGGTTTTCCCGGTTTGGCGGCGAGGATTTTCGCAACGATGTAGCGGACGAGGGCGGGCCAGCGTTCGGCTTTCTGCAACTGAGGCGCAGCAGCAAGAATGCTGTCGAGACCCTTCCTGACATTGGCCAGCATGGCCTTGATCTGGTCACCTGCCGCGTGAGTCAAAGTGAGTAAAAGGCGAGACTGGCCGGCATGCTGGGTCAACCGCGCGACCCCGGCGAGCAGGAGCGGACCAATCCTCGCAACTTAGTATTTTGTCATGTAGCGATTTTGTAAGCGTGCGACTTGTGTGGTTTAGGTCGTTTCTGGCGTCTTCCTGAGATAAATTTCTGAAGGTTTTTGGTGGTTTCGTCAAAGAGCTGATGGGTGATGCGGGTGCTTATCTTGATGGTGCCGGCGATCACGCGCGGCAGGACTCGACGTAAATGGCTGAAAGCAGTGGTTCGATTCACTCGCCAAGCGGCGTCCGGTGCGCGGCAGGCTGTGTTTGGCCGCATGGGCTTTGCCGTCTTGCACTTCGGCATCGAGTACCAGACGCACGTTGGCGATCCAGTAGGTGTGAATGGTATGACTCGGCCGCCCCGGCTTGGTCGGGTTGTAGCCAATCTCCGCGCCATCCTGATGGCCATAGAGCAGTTTGACCGTGGCATCGCAATCAAGTATCCAGTCGGTGGTCAGAGCGTCATGCGTACTCTCGGCCAGCGCCTGGTCCATCTAGGCGCTGCTCTTGGCCAACTGGGCCTCGCGGCTGACGCGTTCCTCTTCCGGGCAGCGCTTGCCCACCGTCGGCGCCAGGTTGCGCCAGGGACCGGCGCAGGCTTTCGTCGCTGACGATCTTGTTCATGCCCAGTATCTGCGGCGCCACCGCGTCACCGCGCAGGCCCGTCACATGGGCATAACGGCGTTGCCCATCCAGAATCGACAGCAGCCAGGTGCCCAGCACGTCGCGGACCGTCGGTGCGTTCGGACTGGTGTAGGCCATCGGGCAGTTGTCGACCCAGCGTTCGAAAAGGCCGGATACCTCCTGAAACTCGGCAAAGAAGGGCAACTGCCCCAGTGGCGTGGCGCTGCCGTTTTCATCCCATCGCACATGAAACCGCCCACCCGGTGTTGCAACCCGTAGCTCGGCCGCCTCTTGGGCCTGTTCGGCAACC
>JAUYQT010000529.1 GCA_030697085.1 Azonexus sp.
CAACAATCTGATAAGTCACGCTATTGCCTGAATCCTGATCTTCAATATCGACTGTCGCACCAAAGACACAGCGCCCATCGGCATCCAGCAACTTGGGATCAATAATCTGGGCATTCGACAACTTGCCATCAACTTCCTGAATACGCCCTTCGACGAAGCCCTGGCGCTCTTTGGCGGCATCGTATTCAGCATTCTCGGAAAGGTCACCATGCGAGCGCGCCTCAGCAATGGCGGCAATAACGCTGGGTCGCTCAATGGTCTTCAGCCGGTGCAATTCTTCACGTAGCTTTTCAGCGCCAGCAACGGTCAATGGAACTTTGCTCATATTTTCTTTCAGCAAAAGCAAACCGCCGGCGCCCAAAAAGGGCGGCCCGGCGGCTTAAATGGTTTTCAGTGAAGCTGCTTATGCAATGCCTGAATAGAGTAGACCACGAGTTCACTCCGGTTACGAATCCCTTCGGCTGCAGCCTCCGCACCCCAGATCGTCGTGTACATCGTCACCCGAGCCTGTAGACCGGAAATGCGAATCGAACGTGAGTCATTGATCGCCAGGCGCTTTTCTTCGACCGTATTGATTATCAATGAAATTTCATTATTTTTGATCATATCGACAATATGCGGCCGACCTTCGGTCACTTTGTTGGCCACCTGGATGGGCAAACCCGCAGCTTCGATAGCATGTGCCGTACCACGGGTTGCGACGAGCTGAAACCCAGCCTCATGCAGTTGTCTGGCAATTTCGACTGCCTTCATTTTGTCGCTATCCTTGACGGAAAGAAAGGCCTTGCCGGAAGACGGCAACTTGACGCTGGCCGCCAGTTGAGACTTAACGAAAGCCTCGGCAAAAGTCACGCCAACGCCCATTACTTCTCCGGTCGACTTCATTTCCGGCCCCAAAATGGTATCGACCCCCGGGAACTTCGCGAAGGGGAACACGGCTTCCTTGACTGAGAAATAATGCGGCACGATTTCGTCCGTCACCCCCTGATCTTTCAGGCTACGGCCAGCCATACAACGCGCTGCAATCTTGGCCAGTTGCATGCCGGTAGCCTTAGAGACAAACGGCACAGTCCGTGAGGCGCGCGGATTGACTTCCAGCACATAGACGATTTCATCCTTGATCGCAAACTGAACGTTCATCAAACCACAAACATTCAAGGCTTTAGCCATCAATTTAGTTTGCCGACGCAATTCATCCTGAACCGCCGCGCTCAAAGAATACGGCGGCAAAGAGCAGGCAGAGTCACCAGAATGCACGCCCGCCTGTTCAATATGCTCCATGACACCGCCAATGATGACTTCTTCGCCATCAGACAACGCATCAACGTCAACTTCGCAGGCGTCATTCAAAAAACGATCGAGCAGAACTGGCGAATCGTGGGAAACCTTGACGGCCTCACGCATATAGCGCTCGAGATCTTTCTGCTCATGGACGATTTCCATGGCTCGACCGCCCAGCACATAAGAAGGACGAACCACCAGCGGGTAGCCTATTTCGACAGCCAGGCGTAGCGCATCAGCTTCAGTCCGCGCCGTACGGTTGGGGGGCTGTTTCAGGCCGATATCGTGCAGCAACTTCTGGAAGCGCTCGCGATCTTCGGCAATGTCGATCGACTCCGGCGAAGTACCGATAATCGGCACACCGTTGGCTTCAAGTGCCAGCGCGAGTTTGAGTGGTGTTTGGCCACCGTACTGGACGATCACTCCGACCGGCTTTTCAATGGCAACGATTTCCAATACATCTTC
>JAUYQT010000551.1 GCA_030697085.1 Azonexus sp.
CTGCGCACCGGCGTTGATGCCGGAACCTATATCGAAGGCAGCACGCCGGCCGGCACGATCAACATCATGCTGTTGACCAATATCCGCTTGACCGATGCGGCGATGGCGCGCGCCCTGATCACGGTGACCGAAGGCAAGACCGCTGCGCTGCAAGACCTGAAGGTGCCGAGCACCTACACCAAAACAGTGCAGGCGACCGGGACGGGTACTGACAGCATCATCGTCGTGTCTGGTAGACAGGGCCCGCAGGCCAGTTATACCGGCGGTCACAGCCGGATCGGTGAACTGATCGGCAAAGCCAGCTACGAGGCGGTAGTCGCGGCGCTCGGCAAACAGGATGGTTTTTTCCTGTCGGGCGAGAAGCGTTTCGCGGTCGCTGCAGCGGCTCCGGCCAACTGGCCGCCAGTCGAGGGCATGGGGCCGGGTGACCTGTGGGAACGGCGCAGCGCCGAAACCGGCCTGCCGCTAATCGTCAACAACCGCACCGGGCGCGAGCCCGAGCTTGATTTCTCGCTTGGCGAAAGCGTCGTCGCGGTTGGTGGCGAGCGCCTGTTCTCGTTCAGCGCCGGCCAGAGCCGCCTGTTTTATGTCGATTGGGACCGCCGTCAGGGCTTTAGCCAGCCTGCCCCATGAACGGGATGAAACCCCTGCGCCAACTGGCCCTTGAAAATCCGCCGGAATCGGCGTCGACCGCAACAATCGCCCAGTCGACCGTCCGGCCATGGCGGCCCATGGTTTCGCAGCTTTCGCCTGCGCCCAGGAAGAAAGCGCCGAATGAAAATTGACCGCTTTCTGGATGGTTAACTCGAAAGCCGACTACCGATCAGCCTGGCGCACTTTGCCTGCCACACAATTAACGAAAGCTGTTTCCATGCCATCCTGCCCCGCCCTTCTCATCGCTGCCCCTGCCTCCGGTCAGGGCAAAACCACCATCACCGCGGCCCTCGCCCGGCTGCATACCCGGCAAGGCCGGCGCGTCACGGTGTTCAAATGTGGCCCGGATTTTCTTGATCCGCAAATTCACGCCGTCGCCAGCGGTCGACCGTGCCAGAACCTTGATTTCGGCATGTGCGGCGAGGAAGATGCACGCTGGCGGCTGGCTCGCGCCGCCGCCGATTCTGACCTGATTCTGCTCGAAGGCGTCATGGGCTTGTTTGACGGCACGCCCTCCGCCGCCGACATTGCCTGTCGTTTCAACATTCCGGTGATGGCGATGATCGACGCCGGCGCCATGGCCCAAACCTTCGGCGCCGTCGCCCACGGCCTCGCCACCTATCGGCCGGAGCTGCCCTTTGCCGGCGTGCTGGCCAACCGCGTCGGCAGCGAACGCCACACCAAAATGCTGCGCGACAGCCTGCCGGCCGGCATGGGCTGGTTTGGTGCCCTGCCGCGCAACCCGGACGTGGCCCTGCCGGAACGTCACCTCGGCCTGCTGCAGGCGGCAGAAATCGACGACCTCGAAGGCCGCCTCGACCGCTTGGCCGATGCGCTGAGTGAGAGTGCTACGGTCGACCTGCCAAAAACGGTGATTTTTGACGATGCCCCACCACCGGCCATTACGCCGTTGCTTGCCGGCAAACGCATCGCCATCGCCCGCGACGCCGCTTACGGTTTCATCTACCCGGCCAATCTGGAAACGCTGACCAGCCTCGGTGCCGAGTTACATTTCTTCTCACCGATTGCCGGCGAGCTGCTGCCGGATTGCGATGCCGTCTGGCTACCCGGCGGCTACCCGGAACTGCACGCCAAGGCACTATCGGCCAATCAGGCGCTATGGTCGGCGCTGCGCGCCCACGTCGCCGCCGGCAAACCACTGCTCGCCGAATGTGGCGGCATGATGAGTCTGTTCGAGCAAGTCACCGACAAGGCCGGAGAAACTCACGCCTTCGCCGGCCTGCTGCCCGGCATTTCGGTGATGCAGAAACGCCTGGCCGCACTCGGCATGCAATTCGTCGACCTGCCGGAAGGTCGCTTGCAGGGCCATACCTTCCATTACTCAAAAAGTGAAACGCCGCTCGCGCCGATGATTCGGGCTAAAACGCCCGACGGCCGGGAGGGCGAGGCAGTTTATCGTATGGAACGATTGACTGCCTCCTATGTCCACTTTTACTTCCCGTCGAATCCTAGCGCTGCCGCCGCCCTCTTCACCTAGTTCAACGCTTCGGTTTTCACGAATTATGGCTGCGGTTTAACATCGTTTTTCCGGTATCGTTGCGACGGTTACACTAACGCCTGTAATTTTTTCCACACGGAGACACACATGAAAAATTTTGCCCTGATGGCCGCAGCGCTGGTGCTCGGCTTTACGCTCAGCATCGGCGATGCCGAAGCCAAACGCATGGGTGGTGGTAGCTCATCCGGCATGCAGCGCCAGTCGGTCAGCCCGAGCGCCCCGCCGTCTGCAGCCAAACAAGCCCCGGCGGCCGCACCTGCGGCTGGCGCAGCGGCGCAACCCAAACGCTCATGGATGGGCCCGCTGGCTGGCCTGGCTGCTGGCCTGGGTCTGGCCGCACTGGCATCGCACCTCGGCTTTGGTGAAGGTTTGGCCAACATGATGATGATCGGCCTGCTGGTGTTGGCGGTGGTCATGGTGATTGGCTACTTCATGCGCAAGAAAGCCGCTGCCGCGCAGCAGTCCGGTGCGGGTGGTCTGCAGTATGCCGGCGCTGGCGCTGGCGCTGGCGCTGACTACGCACGCAACGCACCAAGCAAGCCGGACTTCTTGCCCTCGGGTAGTGCCATTCCTGGCATGGCGACTGCGGCCGCAGCTTCTGCTGCCACCGTAGCCAATAGCAACTCGATTCCAGCCGACTTCGATGTCGAAGGCTTTGCCCGCAACGCCAAGGTCAACTTCATCCGTCTGCAGGCAGCCAACGACGCCGGCAATCTTGACGACATCCGCGAATTCACCACGCCGGAAATGTTCGCCGAGATCAAGATGGGTATGGGCGAACGCACTGCCGGAACGCAGGAAACTGACGTCGTGCAACTCAACGCCGAAGTCCTCGACGTGGCTGAAGAGCCAAGTCGCTACGTCGTCAGCGTTCGCTTCCACGGTTTGATCCGTGAGGAAAAAGTCGGTCCGACTGAGCCGTTTGATGAAATCTGGCATATGACCAAGCCGACTGACGGTAGTCGTGGCTGGACTTTGGCCGGTATTCAACAGGTTTAAACTGCCTCGATTTAATCCAGCAAAAGCCGGCGATATGAAATCGCCGGCTTTTTTACGTGCCAAAATCGGGATAAAAAACGTCTGCCGGTGGTCTGCAACGTCTTGATCAGCGGCGACTGTTTTGGAGGGGGTATAACTCCTTTTCAGGCAATGCCAGTCGTTAACTGGAGCAACTGACTTCCAGTCCCCGTGCCCAATCCGGCGCAAGTGCGGCGTATTCCTCGAACTCCGGCTGTTCGTCGAGG
>JAUYQT010000563.1 GCA_030697085.1 Azonexus sp.
TCACCGGCCCGCAGCGGCACGATGCGATCACCCGTAACGTACGGATAGTCGGCCGGCACTGTCCAGTCCTCCTTGACCAGCGTCACACTGCCGCTATTGCGTGGCAACCCGTACCAGTCCGGCCCATGAAAGCTGGCGAAAGCTTCGAGTTTATCCAGGGCGCCCACCTGCTCGAAGGCTTCGGCATATAGCTCCAATGCGGCATAGGCCGTGTAGCAACCGGCACAACCACAAGCCGCCTCCTTGGCACCTTTGGCATGGGGCGCCGAATCTGTCCCCAAGAAAAATTTTGGGTTGCCGGAAGTCGCTGCGGCAAGCAACGCCTGTCGATGGGTTTCACGCTTCAATACCGGCAAGCAATACCAGTGTGGGCGAACACCACCCATAAAAATATCGTTACGGTTGTAGATCAAATGATGCGCAGTGAGGGTGGCGGCTACGGTCGACGAGGAATTTGCCACGAAATCCGCGGCATCCTGGGTTGTAATGTGCTCCAAGACCACTTTCAGCTTCGGGAAGCGCTGAGTCAGCGGCAGCAATACCGTATCGATAAAAACCTTTTCCCGGTCAAAAAGATCGATGCTGGGATCGGTTGCCTCACCGTGCACCAACAACGGCAAGCCGACACGCTCCATTTCAGCCAAGACGCCATATGCTTTTTCAATTGCCGTCAGGCCGGCATCGGAATTGGTTGTCGCGCCGGCCGGATATAGTTTGACTGCCTTGACGAAACCGGAAGCAGCCGCCTTAACAATTTCGCTGGCTGGCGTGTTATCCGTCAGATAAAGCGTCATCAGCGGCTCGAAAACAAGCCCCTTCGGCAGAGCCGCAAAAATACGCTGACGATAAGCCGCCGCCTGCTCGACGGTCGTTACCGGCGGTTTCAGATTAGGCATGACAATAGCCCGGCCAAACTGCCGCGCCGTATGCGCCAACACGGCAGCTAGCGCCTCGCCATCACGTAGGTGAAGGTGCCAGTCATCAGGACGGGTAAGGGTAATTTGCATGATCTATCTCGCGACGTTTTGACGAATTTTAGCAGGGCACTGAAGGCACTTGCAGGCGATTGCTGAACGAGGCGCTTCCCGCCCCGGAATATTCAACCCGTTTTTCTCGATAACAGCGCCCATCACCCCACTCGCGCCTGACTTTCCTGCCACGCTGCGAATTCCAATGGCCGCAGGCCGAAGCGAACCACATTGCCGGCATGAATGGTCTGAAACTCGGTTTGCACCAGCCGGCCAAAATGAGCCTGATCTTCGAGCACTACCTTGGCCGGCATAACGCTCGCTATCGCTTCATCACTGACCGCCGAACCGCTACGGACAATGGCCCGCACCACCTCAGCCAGTTCGTTTCGGTAACGCAGGCGGAAAATATCAGGCGGGACAAGCTGCTGTTGCACGGCAACATATTGCTGGCAGGAGCGCTCGTACGCCGACAAAAATACATCACGCAGCAATTCAACCCGGTTGAGTTCATAAACACCAAGCAGGGCATCGACATACGCCTGCTGCCGCACGTCAATAAAGGTGAGCGGGCAAAGGTTGTGACGAATGAGCGGGATATTGGCGGCCAAACGCGAAACGCGCTTATTTACATCCTCAAAGGGTTGCAGATAGGGCAGATGCACTTCAGGAAAAAACTTTGCTCGAAAGGATCATCAAGCTCTTGAGGGAGAGTTTTTTTGAGCATAATTCAAACCAATATGGCGCGATATCGATTATCGCGCCATTTATTGTGGCGCGAAATTGAGTTTTGCGCGCCACATTCGCGCCAGGCTGCGATTACCCTTCAATCAAAACCGAAGCGTTTTTACGCGTCCTTCAACGCCAGTGCTCGCTCATAAAGCGCATTTTTGGCCGCACCGGTAATCGACGAGGCCAGCTTGGCGGCCTGCTTGACTGGCAAACCTTCGGCCAGCAACAGCTTCAATACACGCTCGCCTTCGCCGTCATCACCGCCCGCTGGCGCGCCGGAAAGAAGCAGGACAAACTCGCCACGCTGACGGTTTCCATCCTCTTTCAACCAGTCGAGTGCTGCGCTCAACGGGCCGGAATGGATGGATTCAAACATTTTGGTCAATTCGCGGGCAATGACCAAAGTACGCTCACCGAAGACCGTGGCGAGATCGGCGACCGTTTCAAGAATACGGTGCGGCGCTTCGTAAAAAGCCAGGGCGTAGGGCAGATCGATTAACTCGGTTAATGCCTGGCGGCGCTGGCTGCCTTTGCTCGGCAAAAAGCCGTAGAAAAGAAAATGCTCTTCCAGCAAACCGGAGGCGGAGAGGGCCGTGGTCAAAGCGCAGGCGCCGGGCAGCGGTACGACCTTGCCGCCTGCGGCGCGCACCGCAGCAACAACCTTGGCACCGGGATCAGAAATACCAGGCGTGCCGGCGTCGGAGATTAGCGCTACTGACTCACCGGCCTGCAGACGCTCGATGATGCGGGCAGCGGCTTCATGTTCATTATGG
>JAUYQT010000604.1 GCA_030697085.1 Azonexus sp.
GACTCCATCGGCCTCGGCGAAGACGGCCCAACGCACCAGCCGGTTGAGCACATCCCCAGCCTGCGCATCATCCCGAATCTGGATGTCTGGCGCCCGGCCGATGCGACCGAAACGGCGATTGCCTGGACAGCTGCGGTCGACCGTCAAAATGGCCCCAGTTTGCTCGCCCTGTCGCGTCAGAATTTGCCGACCGTGACACAAAACATCGCGGACGACGATATCCGCAAGGGCGGTTACGTGCTCTCCGAGTGTACCGGCGAAGCGCAAATCACTTTTATCGCGACCGGCTCCGAAATCAAGCTGGCACTGGATTCCCAAGCAGCGCTGGCCGGCGAAGGCATCGCCACGCGCGTCGTCTCGATGCCTTGCACCAATGTCTTCGACCGCCAGAGCGCCGACTACAAAGCTGCCGTTCTGGGCAGTTGCAAAAAACGCATCGCCATTGAAGCGGCGCATCCTGATTTCTGGCGCAAGTACGTCGGCCTGCATGGCGCCGTGGTTGGCATTGACCACTTCGGCGAATCCGCCCCGGCCGGTCAGTTGATGGAGCTGTTCGGCTTCACCGTCGCCAACGTCGTCAAGACGGCAAAAGAACTTTTGTCCTGATTCAAATTCAACGAAGAGAGGAATCACATGGCTATCAAGGTTGCAATCAATGGTTTCGGTCGTATCGGTCGCTGCACGCTGCGCGCGATCTATGAGCAAGGCCTGCAGAACGAATTCGACGTCGTCGCCATCAACGCCGCTGGTGATCTGGCGACGAACTCGCATCTGCTCAAGTACGACACGACCCACGGCCGTTTCCGCACCCCCGTTGAAACCGACGGCGAAAACTGCATCATCATCGACGGCAAGCGTATCGCCTTCTACTCGACCAAGAACCCGAAGGACATCAATTGGGCCGACCACGGCGTTGATATTCTGCTCGAGTGCACCGGCGCCTACACCACCAAAACCAAGGCCCAAGCCCTGCTCGACCAGGGCGCCAAGCGCGTGCTGATCTCCGCGCCAGGCGGTGATGATGTCGATACCACCATCGTCATGGGCGTTAATGAAGATGCGCTGAAGCCCGGCATGACCGTCGTCTCCAACGCCTCCTGCACGACCAACTGCCTGGCCCCGGTTGCCAAGATTCTGTCTGACGCCATCGGCATCAAGCAGGGCCTGATGACCACCATCCACGCCTACACCAACGACCAGGTCACCGTTGACGTCCGTCACAAGGATCTGCGCCGCGCCCGTGCTGCTGCCGCCAACATCATCCCGACCAAGACCGGTGCTGCCAAGGCCGTCGGCCTGGTGCTGCCGCAACTGGTGGGCAAGGTTGATGGTTTCGCCCTGCGCGTACCAACCATCAATGTTTCGCTGGTCGACCTGACCTTCACCGCCGGCCGCGCCACCACCAAGGATGAAATCAATGCCTTGATGACCGCGGCTGCCAACGGCCCGCTCAAGGGCATCATGGACGTGAACAACGAGCCGCTGGTGTCGTCCGACTTCAACCACACCACCGTTTCCTCCACCTTCGACGCGACGCAAACCCGCGTCATTCAGGGTGAAGATGGCAGCACGCTGGTTAAAGTCCTGGCCTGGTACGACAACGAGTGGGGCTATTCCTGCCGCATGATCGATGCCGCCCGCGCCTGGATGGCCGTCAAGTAAGCGGTTTTCAGCAAAAAAGGGGCCGCAAGGCCCCTTTTGTTTCACCGTTCCAAAATTACCCTGAAAGAAGTTGTGCGCCCAAACGCTCCATTACGTCTTGCGATTAACGGCTATGGCCGTATTGGTCGTTGTTTCCTGCGCGCCTTGCTCGAATCTCCCGTAGCCCACAATCTCCAGGTCGTCGCCATAAACGAGCCGGCCAATCTCGAGAGCATGGCTTACCTGACCCGTTACGATTCAACCCACGGCCGTTTTCCCGGTCAGGTTGAGCTCGGTGACGGCACCTTGATCGTCGATGGCAACGCAATTGCCATCAGCCATGCCCGCCGTCCTGAAGACGTTGATTGGCGCGGCCTCGGGATCGATCTGGTGATTGAATCTTCCGGCAGCTACGGTCAACGGGCAGAATTGGCCCGTTTTATCGCTGCCGGTTGCCCGCGCCTGCTGCTTTCCCACCCCGGCAACAGCGGCAATGATGTCGACGCAACCATCGTCGCAGGCATCAACCAGCACAGCCTGAACGGCGGCGAAAAACTGGTTTCCGCGGCCTCCTGTACGACCAATGCCATCGTCCCGGTCCTTGATCTGCTCGACCGCGAAATTGGCATCGAACAGGTGCTGCTCACGACGCTGCATTCGGTGATGAATGACCAGCCGCTGATCGACGGCTACCACCACGACGACCTGCGCCGCACGCGCTCAGCCATGCAGTCGATCATCCCGGTCTCCACCGGCCTGGCCCGCGGCATCGAGCGCTTGTTGCCGCAACTGACGGGGCTGGTTCACGCCAAGGCAATCCGCGTCCCGACCCTGAATGTTTCGGCGATCGATCTCACCCTCACCACCAAACGCCCGGTGTCGGCCAGCGAGATCAACCAACTGCTGGCCGCGGCGGCAGCGGGTCCGTTCGCCCGACTGATCGCCTATTCCGAAGCCGCCCATGCCTCGATCGACTTCAATCACGACCCGCATTCAGCCATCATCGATGGCAGCCAGACCCGCACCGCTGGTCCGCACCTGGCCAACCTCTTCGTCTGGTTCGACAACGAATGGGGCTTCGCCAACCGCATGCTCGAAGTCGCCGACCACTGGTCGCGCCTTTGGCCGGCCCCACAAAATTAACCATCCGCTCAGGAGAGAACCATGAACGTCATCAAACTCACCGACCTCGATGTATCTGGCAAACGCGTTTTCATCCGCGCCGACCTCAACGTGCCGCAGGACGAAGCGGGCAACATCACCGAGGACACCCGCATCCGCGCCTCGCTGCCGTCGATCAAGTACTGCCTGGAAAAAGGTGCTGCCGTGATGGTCACCTCCCACCTCGGCCGGCCGACCGAGGGCCAGCTGCATCATGAGGACAGCCTGATGCCGGTCGCCGTGCGGCTTGGCCAGATGTTGCACACCTCCGTGCGCCTGATCACCGACTGGGTTGATGGCGACTTTACGGTCAAACCCGGCGAAGTCGTGCTGCTCGAAAACTGCCGCGTCAACAAAGGTGAAAAAAAGAACAATGAAGAACTTGCCCAGAAAATGGCCAAGCTTTGCGACATCTACGTCAACGACGCTTTCGGCACCGCCCACCGCGCTGAAGCCACGACGCACGGCATCGCCAGATTCGCCCCGGTAGCCTGCGCCGGCATGCTGATGGGTGCAGAAATCGATGCCCTGACCAAGGCCCTGACCAACCCGAAACGCCCGCTGGTCGCCATCGTCGGCGGCTCCAAGGTGTCGAGCAAACTGACCATCCTCAAATCGCTGGCCAACAAGGTCGACCAGTTGATCGTCGGCGGCGGCATCGCCAATACTTTCCTGCTCGCCTCGGGCAAGCGCATTGGTCACTCGCTGGCCGAAGCCGATCTGGTCAAGGAAGCGCACGTCATCATGGACATCATGAAGGAACGCGGCGCCGAAGTGCCGCTCCCGGTCGACGTCGTCGTCGCTGACGAAGTCTCCGCACTGGCGCGTGCCAACAAGATCTCCGTGGACGATGTGCATACCAACGACCGCATCCTCGACGTTGGCCCGAAGACGGCGGCCAAGTTTTCCGAAATCATCGCCAACGCCGGCACCATCGTCTGGAACGGACCGGTCGGCGTTTTCGAGCTACCGCAGTTCGCCGGCGGCACCAAAATGATGGCCTCCGCCATCGCCCACTCCGAAGCCTTCTCCATCGCCGGCGGCGGCGACACGCTGGCCGCCATCGCCAAATTCCACATCCACGACGACGTCGGCTACATCTCCACCGGCGGCGGCGCCTTCCTGGAATTCCTCGAAGGCAAAACTTTGCCGGCGATTGCCATTCTTGAAGAAAGAGCAAAAGGTTAGGACCGAGGATTTAGTTTTTAGGATCGAGTAAAACCGCGTGCGTTACGCTGATTTGCTGGTTTGGCAGAAGGCGATGGATTTGGTGGTTGAAATCTATCGCCTCTGTGAATTGCTGCCCACGGCCGAGCGTTACGGTCTCATATCGCAAATGCAGCGGGCGGCAGTTTCAATACCGAGCAACATTGCCGAAGGCCATGCCAGAAAAAGTACCGGTGCTTTTCAGAATCACCTGTCAATCGCGGCCGGATCGCTCGCCGAACTCGAAACTCAACTACATCTTGTCCAGAGGCTGGGCTTTTGCTCTGCAAACATTTGCCAACCCGCACTCGCCAATACTGATGAAATCGGTCGTATGCTGACCGGTCTCAAGGTTTCACTAGCAGCTAAAAACTAACAACTGGATCCTAAAAATGTCACGCCACACCAAGATTGTTGCCACGCTCGGCCCCGCCTCCTCGACCGCAGAGGTTCTCGAACGCATGGTTCAGGCCGGCGTCGATGTGGTTCGGATGAATTTTTCGCACGGCACGGTCGAGGATCACCTTGCCCGGACCACTGCCATTCGTGCTGCTGCCGCCAAATTCGGTCGCACCGTGGGCATTCTGGGTGATCTGCAGGGGCCGAAAATCCGCGTGGGCAAGTTCGAGGACGGCAAAATCAGCCTCGTCGTCGGCGAGAACTTCATCCTTGATGCCAAGTGCACGCTGGGCAATCAGGAGCGGGTCGGTCTGGATTACAAGGACCTGCCCAAGGATGTGGTCAATGGCGATATCCTGCTGCTCGACGATGGCCGTCTCAAGCTGGAAGTACTCGGCGTGCGTGGTCACGAAATTCATACCCGCGTGCTGGTGGGTGGTGTGCTGTCGAACAATAAGGGGATCAACCGCCAGGGCGGCGG
>JAUYQT010000621.1 GCA_030697085.1 Azonexus sp.
ATGGCTCAATATCGTTAAAATGAAAATGAGCCTCTCCCTTATTTGTTGCTATACGTAAAAAAGTGTTAGTAGTTGATTTGGTCGTTGCGGCATTTATTAAAGTGGCAGCAATCATCCCCTTAGCAGCGCCCTCCAGACCAAAGCCACCCCCAATCACACTTGCACTGGTGGTTTGAGTACCCGGGCCTGAGATTTCTATGGCTGAAATATCTTTAATTGGGATTTCTACTTCATTTTCATCAATGGCATTACTTATAGCGAGTTTATCAATTCTTGAACTGAGATAAACGGCTGCCCCTTGTCCTACTGCGAAACCACTTCCGCCGACATGAACAGCTAGCAATGGCTTATGGGAAGATTGACCTGTTAATGATTGCAGCTTGGCTTTAGCTTTGTACTTGATTTCTTGTTCTGTTTTATTAATTGCCTCTTCTTTATTAAAGGCCGAGTATGCTTTGAAAGCGATAAAAGCAAAGCTCAGAGAAACAAAAAACAGTACGCCGTTGAACCCTTGATCAAACGCCGGAATTATAGTGAGAGCGGCTAGTGTTCCACATACGGCAGAAATAACGCGAGACATAATTTTATCCTGGTGAATTTGACGTGATTGGAACCATATTACTTATGCATACGCTTATAGGCAAGAGCATTTCACTGAAAATAATTGATGTCGTTAAAGTGCCGTTAAATGGGTCTGACTCCCATGGCGCTACCTTAAGCCGTTGTCGTACCAGTCACTGCAAATGAAAGCAGGCTGAGAGCCTCACTTGCTAAGATGGTGATATCTGAAGTCACTAGCCCTAGCAGGAGGATCAGCCATGCTAAATGCTACCAAACAACAGCTTCACAGGGGGGTGGAGCAGTTCCGTCGGCAATTTGGGGATAGGAAAAGGGGTCAGACCCCTTTTAATTAGTATGTGGCGATGACGCGGGCGACTAGGGAGTTGGTCATTTTTTAATAAAATATGGGGAAGTAAATGGCGACAAATGCATTTTGCTTGTACAGGGTTAGGTTGTTTGAGTCTTCTCAACGTGGATTTTGGGAAGGGCAAGATCGTTCTGAAGTATTAAGAAGGGCCATATCTTCGAAGCCGAGCTTGTTTGGAAGAGGGCGAAATGAATGGCACATCGGCAACGTTCACGAAATTTCATCACGAGCAATCGCTTTTCGAATGGGGCGGGAGTCGCCTACCCTCAAAGAATCCTTCGATCCAGTAAGCCATGATTTTAGAAAGCTAAACGAACCTATTGGACCATCTTCTCTCGCGGTATTCGACCTTCCTCTGGGGGTTCTAGCCATAGCTATGCGCAGCTCACTAGCAACCAACCCGGAACTTCTTGGAAAACGTTTTGAAGAGCTATTAAGAGCATCGGGTCCATTAATTGAGTCATCCTACAATCTTCATGTCGGGCCAATTTACGACCCTTCTGATTTCATTGAGAAGCTGCGAAGCGCCCATAAAATAAAAATGTTTTTTGTAAACTTTAGGCGCCCCAACCCGACTGATATTAATAAGTGGTTTCAACAGCCATTACAAAATGCACTAGCTTTAGCGGAGGGAGAAAAGGGTAGCGTTGGATTTGATGGGGAAAACCTAAATCCTGAAATACTGGCATCAATCTCAAAAGCATTTTCAGCAACTGGAGATGAGGTTAAGGCAAAAATGCAATTGCCCGACGAAAACAGCCTCCGGTGGCATAAAAACAAAAGCTCAATGCTTGGCTTCTCTGCAGAAGATGGCGTTTCGCTCTCTGCCGTTTACGAAGAGATGATGAGCATATATGCTCAACTGAAAGAAGAGTCATGAACATTCAGTATGAAGTTATTCGAGTATCCAACATCGATAACCTTGTTGATATATTTCGTAAATTCGGATCTAGTTGGATATTTCGAGGGCAAAGAGATTTCAACTGGAGCATCGAGTCCTCACTAGAGAGATTTCTCAAACCAATTGGCTTTTCCGAATTTGCAAGAAAACTCGAAGATTATTTCATCAGTGAATTCAAAGCTCGCGCCCACCACTATATATCACGGGACATGCTCCCAAAGACGAAGCTCGGTTGGCTATCTCTTATGCAACACCACGGAGTTCCAACAAGATTAATTGATTTTACGGAAGCTCCATTTGTAGCACGATATATAAAAGGGGTCAGACCCCTTTGCTGGATATGCGACCCCTTTGCTGGATATAAACATCCCACTAAGCATATTACGAAATAGTTACAGGAGTATTTCCGACAGTAATGTGCCAGTAATCTGTTCATGCTCAGTGC
>JAUYQT010000219.1 GCA_030697085.1 Azonexus sp.
GCTCTAACCGACTGAGCTACATCACCACGCTTGCGAGGCCGCGGATTGTAGTTTGTCTGGCTTTCTTCGGTCAACGGATTTGTGCTCGGTTATAATTGCCGACCTCGTCCTTTCGCCCCGTTGCCAAGCCGGCGACACTGATTTGCAAAGTAATTTATCCATGCCCAAAAAACTGTTCATCCGCACCTTTGGGTGCCAGATGAATGAGTACGATTCGGACAAAATGGCCGATGTGCTCAATGCCTCGGAAGGGATTGTCAAAACAGACAAGCCGGAAGACGCTGACATCATTCTGTTCAATACCTGCTCGGTCCGCGAGAAAGCTCAAGAAAAAGTCTTTCACGACCTTGGCCGAGTCCGGCATTTGAAAAAGCTTAACCCCAACCTGATTATCGGCGTCGGCGGTTGCGTCGCCAGCCAGGAGGGCGATGCGATCATCGCTCGGGCGCCCTACGTCGATATCGTCTTTGGGCCGCAAACCTTGCATCGCCTGCCGCAATTGATTGCCGAGCGCAAAGCCAAGGGCAAGGCGGCGGTCGATATTTCCTTCCCGGAAATCGAGAAGTTCGATTCCATGCCGCCCGCCGAGGTCAAAGGGGCGACGGCTTTTGTCTCGATCATGGAAGGCTGCTCCAAATTCTGTACGTTCTGCATCGTCCCCTACACACGGGGCGGCGAAGTTTCCCGGCCGTTTGAGGATGTTTTGACTGAAGTCGCCGGGTTGGCTTCGCAAGGCGTCAAGGAAGTGACCTTGCTTGGCCAGAACGTCAATGCGTTTCGTGGTGCGATGGCAGATTCGGAAGAGTTTGCCGACCTTGCCATCCTGATTGAATACATTGCCGAAATCCCCGGCATTGAGCGTATCCGTTACACCACCTCGCACCCGCGCGAAATGTCGCAGCGGCTGATTGACACCTACGCCAAGGTGCCGAAGCTGGTTTCCCAACTTCATCTGCCGGTTCAATCCGGCGCCGACCGCGTGCTGGCGGCGATGAAACGTGGCTATACGGCGCTTGAGTACAAATCGATTATTCGCAAACTGCGTACCGCCAGGCCGGATATTTCGCTATCGTCCGACTTCATCATCGGCTTCCCCGGCGAGACGGATGAGGACTTCGAAAAGACCATGAAGCTGATCGAGGATGTTGGTTTCGACTCATCCTTCTCTTTCATCTATAGCCCACGGCCGGGCACGCCCGCTGAGGAAATGGAAGACTCAACGCCGAACGACGTCAAATCGGCCCGCCTTTCCCGCCTGCAAAAATGCATTGACCAACAGGCGCAGATCATCAGTCAGTCGATGATTGGCAGCGTGCAGCGTGTCTTGATTGAAGGCACCTCGAAAAAGGATGTTAACGAACTGGCCGGACGCACCGACAATAACCGGATCGTCAATCTCG
>JAUYQT010000003.1 GCA_030697085.1 Azonexus sp.
TCAGTTCAGGCACGTTCGAGGTCAGGATATAGGTCAGAAACTTCCGGATATTCTCGAAAACAGCCCGCCCTTCCTCAACCGCATTGACGATGCTGGCAAAGTTGTCATCGAGCAAAATGATGTCAGCCGCCGCCTTGGCGACATCAGTCCCGGAAATCCCCATGGCGATGCCGATATGCGCCGACTTCAGGGCCGGCGCGTCGTTGACGCCGTCGCCGGTGACGGCAACGATTTCACCTTTGTTCTTCAGCGCATTGACGACCAGCATTTTCTGCTCCGCCGTCACCCGGGCAAATAGGATCTCGGGGCTGTCGAGGGCAATCTGCAACTGCGCCGGCGTCATCTTGCGCAAGGCTTCACCAAGAATGACACTCGGCTGATCGCCACGCACCAGACCGATTTCGCGGGCAATGGCGAGCGCCGTATGCGGATGATCGCCGGTCACCATGATCACCCGGATACCGGCGCTATGACAGCGCGCCATGGCCTCCGGCACCTCGGGCCGCGGAGGGTCATGCAGGCCGAGCAGGCCAGAGAGCGTCAGCCCCGACTCGACCGGCGCCTCATCCGGCGCCAGCTTGCGCCAGGCGAAGGCGAGGACGCGCAGCCCGTGATCAGCCATCGTCTCCTGTGCCTTGGCGACCTGCCGCCGCCCCGGCTCATCGAGCGGGACTTCGCCGCCCGCCTGTTCAATCCGCGTACATAACTGCAGCACCACCTCGGGCGCGCCCTTGCAATACAACCAGCGTTCGCCGTCATGTTCGACGATGACCGACATGCGGCGCCGCTCACTGTCGATGGGCAACTGGCCGAGGATCGGCGTGCTGCCGAAATCCTGGATGTGCCGGGCAAACTCATTGAGCGCGACCTCCATCGGGTCACCCAGCCAAACCTCGCCAGCCTCACTTTGGCCACGTTTCAGATTGTGGCAATACTCGGCGTTACGCAGCAAATTTCCAGCTCTCTGGCTGTCGACCGGCGCCTTGCTGTCGCTCAGTACGCCGTCGAGGAAAAGCTGCTGCACGCGCATCCGGTTCTGAGTCAGGGTGCCCGTCTTGTCGCTGCAAATCACCGTTGTCGCGCCCAGCGTTTCGACCGCCGGCAGATGGCGGACTAAGGCATTACGCCGGGCCATGCGCTGGGTCGCCATGGCCAGCGACAGGGTGACGGTCGGCAACAACCCTTCAGGCACATTCGCCACAATGATGCCAATGGCGAACATCAGGTTGGTCCAGAAGGGCAAGCCGATCCAGGTTCCGATGGCGAAAAATACCAAGCCGAGCGTCGTCGCGAAGATGGCGACCAGTTTCGACAGGCGGGCAATTTCCTGCTGCAGGTGGGAGGCCGACTTTTCGGCTGTCTGTGTCAGGTGGGCGATCTTGCCGAATTCGGTGCGCATGCCGGTAGCGAATACGATGGCGCGGCCTTGGCCCGAAATCAACGAAGTCCCGGCCAGCAGCAGGTTTTTTGTCTCGAGTGCGGTTTGATTCGCAACGCTTTCCGGGCTACGCGCCTGAGGCAGGGATTCACCAGTAATGGTCGAGGTATTGACCCGAACTTCGGCCCCGGCGATCAACCGACAATCGGCCGGAACGTTGTCGCCCTCTTCGAGCAGGATGACATCGCCGGGCACCAGGGATTCAACCAGCAGCGTGAATAAGGCCCCGTCGCGCATGACCTTGACGTGCTGCGGCAGCAGCTTGCGCAGGGCGGCGATGGCCTGCTCGGCACGATATTCCTGCCAGAAGGAAAATGTGCCGTTGATCAGGATGACGGCAACGATGGCAACAGCGAGCTGCCACATGCCTTCGGCCGGGTTGCGCGATTCAGCGAAGAAGGCCAGCCCGGCAGCAACCCAGAGGATCAACGCAAAAAAATGCGTGAAGCCTCGGAGGAACTGCCGCCATTGTGGCGCGCCCTTGACCTCATCGATCCGGTTTGCTCCAAACTCCTTCAGGCGTCGCTGCGCCTCGGCGGTGCTCAAGCCTTGATCGGAGGTCCGGAGACTATCCAGCGCCGCCGCCACGGAAA
>JAUYQT010000066.1 GCA_030697085.1 Azonexus sp.
CCAAGCCCCTTGTTCTGCTCGCGGGCAACGTTACCAACCTGATAAAACTCGGCAAAAATCACCGCCTGATTTTCCGGCGCGATACCGACACCGTTATCACGAACTTCAATCTGGATAGCGTTATCACGCTTTCGAGCCGCCACCAAAATCCGCCCCCCGACCGGGGTGTAGCGCAGCGCGTTGGAAATCAGATTGGCGAGAATGCGCTCAAGCATCACCGGATCACTCATCAACCAATACCCACTTGGCCGGAAACGCAGCGTCAGGTTACGGTCGGCGGCGGCACGCCGGAAGGCGTTGTGCAAGCGCTCGAATAGCGGTTCGAGCGGGAAGGAACGGATTTCCGGCTTGATGCCGGCGACATCGAGCCGGGAAAGATCGAGCAACGAGTCGAGCAGTTCACCGAGCGCCCGGGCCGATGCGGCAATTTGTTCGGCCAGCCGCCCCTGCTCATGCACAACGCCACTACGAGCCTGGCGCAGCAAATCGGCAGAAAACAGGGAGAGCGCATGCAATGGTTGCCGCAAATCGTGGCTGGCGGCGGCGAGAAAACGACTCTTCGCTTTGTTGGCGCGCTCGGCCGCATCTTTTTCACCGGCCAGCTCCAGCGTTGCAGCGCGGATGCGCTCTTCGAGATGTTCGTGGCTGGCCGCCAACTCTGCCGTCATCGCAGCCATCTCGCGGATCTGGCGACGGATCAACTGGGCGCCAATGAGCAGCACAATAGTGACCAGCAAACTGAGCGTACCGAGTTCAAGCAATCGGCTGTGCCAGTTGGCGAGCAGGGTTTTTTCCGGCACGACAGTGAGGATATGCAGGTCGGCAAAACCGGGGACTGGCGCAACCGAGATCAGCAGGCCATTGCCACGGCTGATACCCTTTTCCGGCACCAGGGCATGCAACTGGCCAGCGAACAAAACCTTGCTCGCGTGGGCGCCCATCATCGGCGACTGCCGACTGACGTCAGTCGGCCGACAGGAAGCAACAATTTGCCCCTGAGTGTTGATTAGTACGGATTCAAAATCATCCGACAAACGGTTCGGCCAGCAGAAATCCTGCATGTAACCCGGCTCCAGAGAAGCAAAGGCAATGCCGGCAAAGCCGTTGTCGGCGTCAACGATACGGCGGGCGAGGGCATAGGTATAACCGCCCGAATTACGCCCGATGTAAGGCCCCCAATTTGCCGCGTCGCTACCTTTCTCAATGGCCTGAAAATAAGGCTGATCCTTGATGTTGATCGGCAACGGCGGATATTGCGTCGAAATGAAGCGCTGATTACCGGCGCGGTCGAAAATAATCAGATTACGCAATTGCGGCATGGCGCGCGAATGGCGCTGGGCCACGTATTCCCAGCCCTTGTGCGCGGCCCAGTTCTCCCAGCCTGCGCTATTACGAGAAAGATCCGCCGCCATCTCCCTAAGTAGCACGTCAACCGCTTCAAAGCTGCGCGCCGTATGCTCGGCCATCATGACTTCAAAGTGCTGCAGCCGACGCTCGCTGCTGGCAATGTCTTGCTGACGGGCGAAAATCAGGTCAGTAAGAAAAGCGGCAAGCAGTACAACCGTACTGATCAGGGCGACAAAAAAAACGAGGGTTTCCGGCTTTTTCCGCAACATCAGCGGTCAGATTTTGTAACAGTAGAGCGGTCGTGGCGGCGTGCATTCAACTTCAATAATGTGACTGGGAACCACGCCAGGGACAGGAAAACTATTGCTGATGAAGAGGCTGCCCGGCTTCATTTCAGCCTGTATTTTTTCCCACAAACGCGGCATTGGCGCGGGTGAAAGGAAGGCGTAAACGACGTCAAAATCATCCAGCCTGACTTGCCACATATCTTCCCAACGCCAGCTGATATTCGGCCGACCAAGGCAAAAATAACGACCGACCAACCAGGTCAGTGGCGCGTTTTCGACGCCGGTAAAGTAACTCTCCGGCAACTGATCAGCCAGCGGCACGGTGGTGCTGCCGATGCCGGCACCGAGATCGAGAACGCGGCCAGGCCCGCGCTCGGCAAGCAGTTCGGCCAGTGCGGCGACGGTTTGCCGGTTGGAAAGATAGAGCGGCACCTGCCCGGAGAGCGCGCCGCGATAAACGAGCAGTAGCAGGATGAAGGCAACGAGGAACCAGATGGGGTCGATGGCCAGGTTTTGCGTCAGCCAGATCAGCGGCATGAAAACGGCGTGAATGACCCGCCACCACCACGGTTGGCGAGTCAGCGTCGCAAAAATCAGCGCCACTGCGCCAATTGCCAGGCTGGTTTGCTGCCAGGGCAGGGTTTCGGCCGCGAAGCCAAAATAGGGCCAGGCGAAGGATAAAACGAGAATAACAGCGGCCCCTTGCAGGGCGAGCTGACGGCTGGGGGTCGAATTCATGGCGGGATTATCCTGGAAACCTTGCCGAAATGGGCTGACGCATTACCCATCTGGCCGTTTATCCTGCAAAACTAGTTGAAACGCAGAGCCGTGGGGCCGCAGAGAAAAAGCGCATCCAGCTCAGGTTTATCGCGAAGACGAACGAATCAGCATTGGTAATGCATTTCTGGCACTGCTGCGGTCAACTGGAATTTTCGGGCTATTTTTATTCCGACTTCGGCCATTCAGGGCAAAAAACGTGTCGCCTGATCGAGATCGTTGTGCGTATGCCCTTCGTACAGCGCCGTGACGAATTTCCGCCAGATCAGATCGGGTTCACCGATACGGAAACCACAGAAATGCTTGTCGGCGATGTCTGATCCCTGAACGGCTTGCACGGTCAGCCGGGACGTTTCGTGGGTACCCAGGCGAATAATGGCATTAAGGAAGATATTTTCCGGCACCTTGCGACTGGTTCGGGCGTGAAAGCCGTAGCGCGAAACATCATTGATTTCAAGACTGATCGGCTGTTCATTGCTGTCAAGAACAAGCCGGGCCGGGCATTTGACCGAGAAACGCTGATGCCGGCGGTTTTTGATATCGCTCGGTGCATCCATCGTCGGCGGCAAAACTTTCCGATAGGCAGGCAAATCGTAGATCAGGTGCAACAAGGTTTTCTTGCGTTCGCTGAGTTCGGCGAAAATACTGGTGCGCTGGTTAAAAAAGTAGTCAATCAACTCAGGCGTCAGCACAGGGTCGTTGGTGGTAAAAAAACGCCGATTCGGCAGTTGGATATTCGGCAGCTTGGTTTCGAGAAAATAATGGTAAAGATTGCGCCGCAAGGGCTTTTTCTCATACGCCTTGCGCAGGATTTCCGGGGCGTATTTAAGATCGATCGTCGCGCCAACGGCCGGGGCGCCATTCACAAAGTCATAGTTTTCGACGACATTGGCCGTCAGGCGCCGGAAGAAAAGCAACGACTCGTACATTTCAATATGGCGCGGGTTGACCGCAATGACGAGATGTCGCGTATCGAAAAAAGTCGTGCAATATTCATACATGAACTTCATCAGCGGGAAGAGGATAGTGCCGCCGGTGCGTCTGAATTTCGGGTGAATGGCCAGCGCCGAAACTTCGGCGATATAGCCGGCTTTTTCGCGCACTTCGCTCAAATCAAAAATACGCTGCAGGGGAAAGCCGATAGCACTTTCACGAATCAGTGACAAAGTGCCAATCACCTGATCGCCCATTTTGGCGCAGAGCGTCGTCGTCGTCGGCAAAGCGTGGTAGATCGTGACGCGCATGCCGGAGGGGTCGGGCGTCATGAAGCCGCTGCTGACGTAAGCGTCGTGCAGTAGCTTGAAACAGGCTTCAAGCTCCTCCTGTGTATCGGCGATTTTCAGGACCAGCCGCGCATTGGGCGCCGGATCACAGTCGACAAAAGAGCGATAAATATCATGCCGTCGCCCCTTGGGAAGCATCGAAAAAAGCTTGCGAGCCACCTGGTGAATAAGAAAACGTAGACGAGAGAGTGAGGTCATCGAACTCGATCCTCAAAAATGACTGTGTATTTCATCATAGCAGCTTGTTATTGACATGTATTCTGCACCTCCGCACAATCAATGCGAACGATCACCCCCACTGAGATCAGGAGAAACACCGATGCAAGCCAAGCTTTCCGTAGCTGCCCTCTCTGTTATTGCCGCTTTTGCGCTATCTGCCTGTGGTCAGAAGGAGGAACCGAAGCCGGTTGCTGCCCCGGTTGCCCCCGCCACGCCGATCATGCCGGCCGAGGTTCTGGTCAAACTGGGCCATGTGGCACCGATGACCGGGCCGCAGGCGCATTTGGGTAAAGACAATGAAAATGGCGCCGTGCTGGCGATCGAAGAGCTGAATGCCCGGGGGCTGGAAATCGGTGGCGCCAAGGTTAAATTCGAACTGCTGGCCGAAGACGACCAGGCGGACCCGAAACAGGGCATGATCGTTGCCCAGAAGCTGGTCGACGCCAAGGTGAATGGCGTCATTGGCCACCTCAATTCCGGGACGACCATTCCGGCTTCCCGCCTTTATGCCGATGCCGGCATTCCACAGATTTCCGGCTCCGCAACCAATCCGAAATACACGCAACAAGGTTTTCCGACGGCTTTCCGCGTCATGGCCAATGATGTGCAGCAAGGCAAGGTGCTGGGCGAGTTTGCCGCCAAGCAGGGCTTCCGCACCGTGGCCATTGTTGATGACCGCTCGGCTTACGGCCAGGGGCTTTCTGACGAATTCAAAAAGGCCGCTGAAGCCTCCGGGCTGAAAGTCGTGGCAACGGAATACACCAATGACAAGGCGACCGACTTCAAGGCAATCCTCACCAAGATCAAATCAACCAAAGCAGAACTGGTTTTCTTTGGCGGCATGGATGCCCAGGGCGGCCCGATGGCCAAGCAGATGAAGGAACTAGGCATTAAAGCCCGCTTTCTCGGTGGCGACGGCGTTTGTACCCCGGAGTTCATGAAACTGGGTGGCGTAGCGGCCGAAGGGCACTATTGCTCACTGCCCGGCATGCCGCTGGAAAAACTGGCCAAAGGGCCGGCATTCAGAGAGAAATTCAGCCAGAAGTTTGGTGCCGATATCCAGCTCTACGCGCCTTATGTTTACGATGCGGTGATGGTGATGGCCGATGCCATGCAGCGCGCCAACTCGGTGGAGTCTGCCCGGTTCCTGCCTGAAATTGGCAAGACCCAATACGACGGCGTCACCGCCTTGATCGAGTTCGATCAGCTGGGCGACCTCAAAGGCGGCGCGATTTCACTCTATCAATATAAAGACGGCAATTTGACCTACCTTGAAACGATGGGCGGCACATCAATGACCGAGGTCAAATCCGAAGTCAAGGAGGCGATGAGCGAGGTGAAGGAAGCGGCCAAAGCCGTGGCAGGCGCCGCCAGCGAAGTCGGCAAGCAGGTTGGCCAGGATGCAGTCCAGGCTGGCGCAGAAATCAAGGAGGCTGCCAAGGCAGTGGCCGGCGCAGCCACTGAGGCCGGCAAGGGCGCCGTCAAGGCGGGAGCCGAGGCAGTCAAAGGCGCGGCGGAAGCAACCAAGGCGGCAGTCGAGAAGAAATAATACTTAAATCGGCTAGATGAAACGGCACCGCAAGGTGCCGTTTCCTTATGCTGCGGTCGACGCATACAAAATGGATATTTTCCTCCAGCAAATTATCAATGGCCTGGTCCAGGGCAGCATTTACGCCCTCGTCGCGCTCGGCTACACGATGGTGTACGGGATCATGGGCCTGAACAATTTCGCGCATGGCGAAGTGGTGATGATCGGCACGCTGGTCACCCTCACGGTGGCCGGCGCGCTGATCAGCGCCGGCATGCCGGTGGCGTTCGCCGCGCTGGCCGGGATCAGCGTGTCAGTACTGGTTTGCATGGCACTGGGCTGGGGGCTGGAGCGCGTTGCCTACCGTCCGCTACGCAACGCGCCACGTTTGACGCCGCTGATTACCGCAATCGGCATGTCGATCATTCTGCAAAATCTGGCGATGATCGTCTGGGGGCGCAATTACATGACCTTCCCGCCACTCTTTCCCAAGATGAATTTCGAGCTCGCCGGCACTCACTTTAGCGCGGTGCAAGTGATGATTGTGCTGGTTTCAGCGATCACCATGGGCAGTCTGATACTTCTGATCTATCGCACCAAACTCGGCATGGCGATGCGCGCTACGGCGCAAAACCCCGCCGTCGCCAGCCTGATGGGGGTCAATATCAATCGCGTCATTGCCGCCGCCTTCGTCATCGGCTCCGCACTCGCTGCCGTGGCTGGCATCATGGTCGGCTCCTATTATGAAATCGCCCATTACCAGATGGGCTTCATGCTCGGCCTCAAAGCCTTTACGGCGGCCGTGCTCGGCGGCATCGGCAATCTGGCCGGAGCGATGATCGGCGGTGTGCTGCTCGGCCTGATCGAGGCGCTCGGTGCCGGTTATATCGGTGATCTGACCGGCGGTTTTCTCGGTAGCCACTATCAGGATATTTTCGCTTTCATCGTACTGATCGGCGTGTTGATGTTCAAACCCTCCGGCCTATTTGGTGAAAAGTCGGGGGATCGGGCATGAAAAACTGGCTCAATCCGCGCTCGATGGCGGGCATTACACTGATCACGGTCGCCTTGATTGCCTTGCCGTTTGTCGCCGCAATGGGTGGCCAGGCCTGGGTACGCATTGCCAATTTCGCCATCCTTTATATTTTTCTCGCCCTCGGCCTGAACATCGTCGTCGGCTTTGCCGGCCTCCTTGACCTCGGCTACGTCGCCTTCTACGCCGTCGGTGCTTATGTTTATGCGCTGCTCGCCAGTCCGCATTTCGGCCTGCATTTGCCCTTTTGGGTCATCCTGCCGATTGGTGCGCTGGTCGCCTGCGTCTTTGGCGTGTTGCTTGGCTCACCCACACTGAAATTGCGCGGCGACTATCTCGCCATCGTCACCCTCGGTTTCGGCGAAATTGTCCGCATCTTCCTCAACAACCTGAACGCCCCATTCAATGTCACCAACGGGCCGCAAGGCATCACCTCGATTGATCCGGTGGCGATTGGCA
>JAUYQT010000074.1 GCA_030697085.1 Azonexus sp.
TCCAGTTTGAAACGATGTTTGACCCGGCCATGGGCGCACCCGGGCTGGTCGTGCATTTTCTCGCCATGCTTGAGTTGGCACGAGAGAAATTGGTTGAATTTACCCAAACCGAGGCGTTTTCGCCAATTTATGTGAGAGTGCATCAGGGTGGAAACGAGTCAGGTCAAGAAAGTGCTTGAAGCGGCGTTGCTGGCGGCCCGTGAGCCAATGACACCGCTCGAACTGCGCAAGATGTTCGATGTTGAGTTGTCGACGGATATTTTACGCAAGCTGCTTGATGAGCTTCGTGATGATTGGGCTGAGCGTCCTGCTGAATTAATTCAGTTGGCTTCGGGCTGGCGCTTTCGGACGCGGGCCGAGTTTTTGCCTTATCTTGAACGCCTGAATCCGGAAAAGCCACCGAGATACTCGCGCGCCATGCTTGAAACCTTGGCTATCATCGCCTACCGTCAGCCGGTGACGCGGGGTGATATTGAAGAAATCCGCGGCGTTGCCGTTAATGCCAACGTCGTCAAGACGCTGGAAGAGCGAGGCTGGATCGACGTCGTCGGCCATCGCGAAACGCCGGGCCGGCCGGCGTTATTTGCCACGACGAAACAATTTCTTGATGATCTGGGCCTGCGCAGTGTCAGTGAACTGCCGCCGCTGGAACAAATCAGCCAGACACTGGAGCTGAACTATGAAAAATAAACGAACGCCCTTCCGCATGGGGCCAAAACAAGGCGAGGGTGGCCAGAAAAAACGGCCAGAAAATAGCGTTGACCGCAGCAATGGCAGTCGGCAAGAGCGAAGTGCCAGCGATGAGTTCGTGCCAATGCCGGTGGTCGAAGCTTGTGCAAAACCACCACCGCGCCGACGCGTTATTACGCCGCCGGGCGGGCGGGCCAATCGTGGCACGATCGGACGTAATGGCAAACCGATTGCCGAGGCAAAACCGGAGCGTCTGCAAAAAGTACTGGCCCAGGCCGGGATTGGTTCGCGGCGCGAAATGGAAGAGTGGATCGCGGCGGGGCGGATCAGCGTCAACGGCGTCACGGCGCATCTTGGTCAAGGCGTGATTCCGACTGACAAGGTGAAAATCGGTGGTCGTCTGGTGAATATGCGTTTCACGACGACCAAGACACCGCGCGTCGTGATTTACCATAAGCCGGAAGGTGAAATCGTCTCGCGTGATGATCCTGATGGCCGTCCTTCCGTGTTTTCTGCATTGCCGCGTATTCGTGGTGGTCGCTGGATTGCCGTGGGGCGTCTCGACTTCAACACATCCGGCTTACTGATTTTTACGACCTCGGGTGAATTGGCCAACAAGCTAATGCACC
>JAUYQT010000156.1 GCA_030697085.1 Azonexus sp.
CCAAGGGTTTGCCGTTCAAGTCCATTGATCGTGCGCTTAAAAAGAAAGAGATTTCCAAGCTGATCGACGAGTCTTTCCGTCGCTGTGGTCTGAAAGAGACGGTGGTTTTCGGCGATAAGTTGATGCAGAACGGTTACGCCCTGGCGACTCGTGCCGGAATATCCTTCTGTTCTGACGACATGCTCGTTCCTGCCAAAAAGTATGAAATTATTTCTGCAGCTGAGGCTGAAGTAAAAGAAATCGAAATTCAATACACCAATGGCTTGGTGACGAATGGCGAGCGTTACAACAAAGTAGTGGATATCTGGGGCCGTACCGGTGACCAGGTTGCCAAAGTCATGATGGACGAACTTGGGCAGGAAGATACCATTGACCGGCATGGCAAGAAGGTCAAGCAGGAGTCTTTCAATTCCATCTACATGATGGCTGACTCCGGGGCTCGCGGCTCGGCAGCGCAGATTCGCCAATTGGCAGGTATGCGCGGTCTGATGGCGAAGCCAGATGGCTCAATTATCGAAACGCCGATCACGACTAACTTCCGCGAGGGTCTGAACGTTCTTCAGTACTTCATCTCAACCCACGGCGCACGTAAAGGGTTGGCAGATACGGCGCTGAAAACAGCAAACTCGGGTTATTTGACTCGTCGTCTGGTTGATGTGACGCAGGATCTTGTCATTACACAAGATGACTGCGGTACGACCAACGGCTTTGTCGTAAAGGCACTTGTTGAAGGTGGTGAGGTTATTGAGGCCTTGCGCGAGCGAATCCTGGGTCGGGTCACGGTCGACGATTTGGTTGATCCGGAAACGCAGGAGACTGTTATTTTTGCCGGCACGATGCTGGATGAAGACTTGGTTGATCTGATCGATAAGCTCGGTATTGATGAAGTCAAGGTTCGTACCCCGCTAACCTGCGATACACGCTACGGCCTGTGTGCAAGATGCTACGGTCGGGATCTGGGGCGTGGCATGATGGTTAATGCTGGTGAGGCGGTCGGTGTTATTGCGGCTCAATCAATCGGAGAGCCGGGAACTCAGCTCACCATGCGTACTTTCCACGTTGGTGGTGCAGCTTCCCGGGCTGCTGTGGCCTCGCAGGTCGAAGCCAAGTCGGCAGGTACGATTCGCTACACCTCAAATATGCGCTATGTCACTAGCGCCAAAGGCGAAAAAGTTGTTATTTCGCGTTCCGGCGAGGTCATTATTGTTGATGATCACGGACGCGAGCGTGAACGTCACAAGGTACCGTACGGTGCAACGCTTTCCGTTGATGAAGGGAAGGTTGTGAAGGCCGGCGCTAAATTGTCAACCTGGGATCCACATACCCGTCCGATCGTTACGGAGTATGCCGGTACAGCCCGATTTGAGAATGTCGAAGAGGGTGTTACCGTTGCCAAGCAGGTCGATGATGTGACCGGTCTTTCAACGCTGGTGGTCATCGACCACAAGCGAGGAGGTAAGGCCGCAGCTAAGGGTATTCGTCCGGTCGTTAAGCTGCTTGACGAGAATGGTCAGGAAGTAAAAATTGCAGGTAGCGATCACCATGTTTCTATCGCACTTCAGGTTGGCTCCATTATTTCTGTGGTCGATGGTCAACAGGTCGGCGTTGGTGATGTGCTGGCCCGTATGCCTCAAGAGTCAGCCAAGACTCGGGATATTACAGGGGGCTTGCCCCGTGTTGCTGAGTTGTTCGAGGCTCGCACGCCTAAGGATGCATCTGTCTTGGCTGAGTTCACTGGTACGATCAGCTTCGGTAAGGACACTAAAGGTAAGCAGCGTCTGGTGATTACGGATCTCGATGGCAATGTTCACGAATTCCTCATTCCAAAGGATAAACACGTTCTGGTTCATGATGGTCAGGTCGTCAATAAGGGTGAGAAAATCGTTGAGGGTTTGCCAGATCCCCACGATATTCTTCGCCTCCAGGGTATTGAGGCACTCGCGCGATACATTACTGACGAAGTTCAGGACGTCTATCGTTTGCAAGGTGTGAAGATCAACGACAAGCACATTGAAGTGATTGTGCGTCAGATGTTGCGCCGAGTGACCATTGTCGAGTCAGGTGATACCAAGTTCATCAAGTCTGAGCAGGTTGAACGGGCCGTGCTCTTTGCTGTGAACGATGCAGCTATTGCCGAAGGAAAGTTGCCAGCTACCTTTGATAATATTTTGCTGGGTATTACCAAGGCATCCTTGTCCACTGACTCGTTTATTTCTGCTGCCTCCTTCCAGGAAACTACACGCGTTCTCACTG
>JAUYQT010000160.1 GCA_030697085.1 Azonexus sp.
AAGACCAACTATCCGGCAATGACCGCCCGTCGTCGCCTGAATGCAGTGCATCCGATTGAAACCGTTGGTGGTCAGTTGCGTGACATGATGCCTTGGATCAAGAAAAACAAGCTGGTCGATCAGTCCAAGAACTGATTGGCAATAGCAGGTCTGAACTGGGCTTTTCAGTACCAAGGTAGTGAACGCCCGGTTTGATCCAGCTATATTCGCTTTGGGCGGTGCAGAATCCTGCATCGCCCTTGTCGCTTCTGGAAATTGACGGTTGCGAAAAGGTGTATCCTCCCTCAATTATTTCGCTGGATTCGTGTAATCAATGATTGAACGCAAGCCTCGCAAAGTATTGTTTAATCCCGAAATTAAGCGGCGTGGTATTTATTTGCTGCCTAACTTGTTTACCACCGCCGCACTTTTCGCCGGGTTTTTTGCTATCGTTCAAGCGATGCAGGGTGATTTTGAGCGGGCGGCGATGGCAATTTTTATTGCTATGGTGTTGGATGGTCTTGATGGTCGTGTCGCTCGGATGACCAATACCCAGTCAGCCTTTGGTGCGGAATACGACTCTTTATCCGATATGGTCAGCTTCGGCGCGGCACCAGCGCTAGTTATTTACGAGTGGGCGCTGCGAGATATGGGGCGCCTCGGCTGGATTGCAGCATTTATTTACTGTGCCGGCGCAGCATTGCGACTAGCGCGGTTTAATACAACGCTTGAAGTTATGGATAAGCGTTATTTTCAGGGATTGCCATCACCAGCGGCAGCCGCCTTGGTGGCAGGTCTGGTTTGGGTAATGATCGTTTCGGGTGTTTCTGGCCCCGATGTTCGTTGGTTAGCCTGTGGCCTGACTATCTTTGCTGGTGTGACGATGGTTTCCAATGTTCGCTATTACAGCTTCAAGGACATCAATCTGCGTAAAAGTGTTCCATTTTTTGTGATCGCTGCGATCGTGCTGGGTTTTGCGCTGGTCTCGATTAGTCCTGAAATGACACTGTTCGGATTCTTCCTTATTTACGGTTTGTCCGGCTATGTGCAGGCCGCAATTGGTCTGCTTAAACGTAAGTCGCTGTGACAACTCGGAGTTACAAATGAAACAACATCTGGTTATTTTTGATACCACTTTGCGCGATGGTGAGCAGAGTCCTGGCGCTTCGATGACCAAGGAAGAAAAAATCCGGGTTGCGCGGCAACTTGAGAAAATGCGTGTTGATGTTATTGAGGCCGGTTTTGCTGCGGCTTCTCCAGGCGATTTTGACGCTATTTTCTCGATAGCTCAGACGATCAAGGATGCAACCATTTGCTCTCTGGCGCGGGCCAACGAGAACGATATACGTCGTTCTGGTGAGGCGATCAAGCCGGCAAAATCGGGCCGCATCCATACATTTATCGCTACTTCATCCATTCATATGGAA
>JAUYQT010000174.1 GCA_030697085.1 Azonexus sp.
GGCCAATCACATCAAGGTTGTCACCGAAAGCCGCGTTGCCTATCTGATGGGCATTGTCAATGAGCGCGAAGCCAGGGTCGCCGTCGCTATCGCTCGCACCACGGATGGTGTGCGCAAGGTAGTCAATGTGATGGAAATTGTCAGCGATGCCGACACCCGAAGCATCGACAGCCGCGCCCCAGGCGGCGTACGCACCCCGCCACCGCAAACGGCGCCGGTTGAAAATCGTTAACTCGTTTGGCTTACCGCATTAAAAGGAGAGGGCAATGAATCTGGAAAAAGTAATTTTTGGCTTTTTCATTGTCCTCGCCGCAACGCTCAATTTCGGTTTTTTTATTGGCGATATTGAGCGACCGGAACTCCACCACGTTTATGAACTGGCCGCCGCGCTGGTCGTCAGCCTGATCGCCACGGCGCTCAAATTTGGTGACCGGACGCAAATCGGCGCCATTCACCTGTCGACCAGTCTGGTCGCCGACCTGCAACTGATCGCTGCTGCCATCACCTGGGGTGTCGCCGTACACGTCACCGGAGACGGCATGACGGCCTCAGTTACCTCCAGCGTCGTTTCGCTTTCCGGCGGCGCGCTGTTCGCCAACATCGTCTCGGTCATCATTCTCATCATTGAAACCGTGATGCTCCGGCGTTAGGAGCGCTGCGTGAATAGCGCCTTTTTCCTCGCCCTGCGGCGCATGCGGGCGCCGATTATTCTCCTGATTACCCTCTATAGCATTGCCGTCGTCGGCCTGACGCTGATCCCCGGTGTCGATGCCGAAGGCCAACCAACACCGCCGCTCAGCTTCTTCCACGCCTTTTATTTCATCAGCTATACCGCCACCACCATCGGATTCGGGGAGATCCCGAACCCTTTTTCCGACGCCCAGCGCATGTGGGTCACGGTTTGCATTTACCTCACCGTAATCGGCTGGTCTTACTCGGTGGTCACGCTGATCGCGCTGTTTCAGGACAAGGGCTTTCAAAACACACTGACGACCAATCGATTCCTGCGGCGCGTGCGCCAACTCAAGGAACCGTTTTACCTGATCTGCGGTTGCGGCGAGACCGGTAGCCTGATCGCTCATACTTTCGACCGGCGCAGCCAGGCGTTTGTCGTCATCGAAAAAGACGACTTGCGCGTCCAGGAGGTCGACCTCCTGGATTTCAAGACCGACACCCCGGCGCTCACCGCCGATGCCAGACAGCCAGAAGTACTGCTCATGGCCGGCCTCAAGCACCCGAAATGCCGCGGCGTGCTGGCGATTACCAATGACGAAGAAGCCAATCTCGCCATTGCGATTGCCGTACGTCTGCTCAACCCGAAAATTCCGGTCATTGCCCGCGCCCGCAGCCCATCCGCTGTGGCCAATATGGCCTCGTTCGGGACCGATCACATCATCAATCCATTTGAGCGATTTGCCGATCTGCTCTCGTTTGCAGTCGCCGCCCCGGAAGGATTTCGCCTGGTTGAATTACTCACCAGCCTGCCCGACACACCATTTCCCCAGCCCCATCAGCCGCCGCTCGGCAAATGGATTCTTTGCGGTTACGGCCGTTTCGGCCACGCGCTGGCCAACCATTTGCTGCCCGCCGGCATTCAGCTGACGATTATTGACCCGAGCGCTGCCGATGCCGATCAGCAGATTTCCGGCGATGGCACCGAAGCACGAACACTCATTCAGGCCGGCATCAAAAACGCCGTCGGTATCATCGCCGGTAGCGATAACGACGTAAACAATCTGTCGATTGCCGTCACTGCCCACGAACTGAAGCCTGAACTCTTTGTCGTTGTCCGCCAGAATCATGCGGCCAACAGCCTGCTTTTCGATGCCTACGGCGCCGATTTCATGATGGTGCCGAGCCGCATCGTGGCGCAGGAATGCATCGCCATTCTGACCGCGCCGCTGCTCGCCCACTTTCTCATCCTGCAACGCCAGCAGACCGAAAGCTGGAGCCACGCCCTGGTTGAAAGCCTGCAAACGCTCTGCCATGGGCGGACACCCAATGTTTGGGGGATTCACCTGAATGCCGCCGACGCGCCGGCCGCCTGGAAAACCCTGCTCCACGGCAGCAACATCAGCCTCGGCCAAATCCTCCGTGACGGCACCGACCGCGAACAAGCCTTGGCCATCCTGCCGCTGCTGATCAAACGCGATGCCGATTTTTTTCTGCTACCTGACCAGGACTTTGCCTTGCAGGCCGGCGACCAATTATTGCTGGCCAGTTCACACGGCACCCAGCGCAATCTTCAATACACACTACAAAACCTCAACGAACTGGCCTATGTACTATCCGGCGAAAACCACGCCAGCAGCTGGCTGTGGCGAAAGTTTGTCGATTCTTGAACATGCTGCGACCATAGAAGCAACCGCTGGCCCTACGGTCGACCGTAAAAAACGATCAATTTTTCTTCTCGCCACCTGTATTTTTGCCGCATCGCCACACTTCAACCGAGCTTTGAGTCCGTATGAGAAAATTCCGTTCTACGCTTAGCCGTCTCTTCCACCTGGGCCACGACCAGGATGATCCGGAGATGATCGACGAAACCATCCGCAGTGGCATATCGGTGGGCGGCACCAATCTGTGGGTGCTTTTCTTCGCCATCCTGATCGCCTCGATTGGCCTGAATGTCAATTCCACCGCCGTCATCATCGGCGCCATGTTGATCTCGCCGCTGATGGGCCCCATCGTCGGCGTCGGTTATGGGGCCGGCGTCAAGGATTTGCAACTGATCCGCCTGTCATTGCGCAATCTGGGCGTTTTTGTCGCCATTAGTCTGTCGACCGCAACACTTTACTTTCTGCTCACGCCACTCACCGATGCCCAGTCGGAATTGCTTGCCCGCACCAGTCCAACCCTTTGGGATGTGCTGATCGCTTTCTTCGGCGGCGCCGTCGGCATGATCGGCGCCACTCGACGTTATAGCTCAAATGTCGTACCTGGCGTTGCCATCGCCACCGCGCTGATGCCGCCGTTGTGCACGGCCGGTTATGGCATTGCCACCGGCAACCTGCATTATTTTGGCGGCGCCTTTTATCTTTTCACCATCAACAGTGTCTTCATCGGCTTCGCCAGCCTGCTCGTCGTCAAACTGCTGCACCTGCCGGAACGGGGCGAAATCAACGATACAACGCGCCACCGGACGCGTATTGTGATCGGCATCGTGGTGGTTGCCACCGCCGTCCCCAGCGCCTTCCTCGCCTACGACCTGGTGGTCCAGAAAGTCTTCGAGCAAACGGCCAACCGCGTCGTCCAGAGCATCGATAGCGACAAACGCTACGTCCTGCTCGGCCGGGAAATATCCGTCCAGGAACAACGCGTGCTGCTCACCATCGGCGGCGAAGGCCAGCTTGACGAAATCCGCGCCGAGGTTGAACGACAATTTGTCGCCAACGGCTACGAGGGCGTCAACGTCAGTGTCCGTCACATTGGCTCGGAAAAATTCGATGTCACACTCCTCAAGCAGGAACTGCAACAACAGGTTTTCAGCAACACGCTCAAGGAATTGCAGGACAGCATCGCCCTCACCCGCAACCTGGAGAATGAAATAAAATTACTCAAGGCCGGCCGCGAAGACCAGGAACGCCTGATCAAGGAAATCGCCGCGCAGTACCCGGAAGCGCGGCGCATTACCGTTGGCAACGGCAGCAAAGCACAACGTGGCACGGCAAAAACAGAGATCGCAATGATCGCCACGCTGACAGTCGACCAGCCTGTTTCCGCCCAGGAACGAACCCGTCTGCTCGCCTGGCTGAAGGCACGTTACGCCGACCAGGCGATTGAACTGGTGGTGACGGAAGAAAGACCACCGACGCCACCCGCGAAAAAAAGCCGAGCCAAACATTGAGGATTCAACCCCGCAATTGATCACCCAATGCCCTCAACAACCGCACCTGTCCCAATTTTTACAAAACCGCGCATGGCTCAGCCCGTAGTCGTGCCAAGCACTCACCTCTCCTGAGCCATGACCCAGAACCTGTTGAATATGCCACCTCCCGCAAACGCCATCGACAAGCTCGACAAACTAGGGCTCACCGCCGAGACGCATAAGGTTGCGCTGGCCTGCGCCCTGCTATGGACTTATTGCACCCGTACCGATCTTTACAACCTGCTGCCTGTGCTGGAATTCAAAAGCTCGGCCGGACGCAACTACACCACCGAGCAAATAAAAAAAGCGGTCGATGAACTGAAGGCCAATCACTGGCTGGAGGAGAACGCGCAACGTCCCGGCTATTTACAGCTCACTGATACGCTGCGGATTCCGCTCTATCAACAATTGCTCGAGCTGATGGGTGGCCGCGAACTGGTCAGGCTGATTTGTGACTTCCATCGTGTCGACTTGCAGCAGCTGCGCTATTACCGGGTCGAACACCGCTCGGGCACCATCGCCCTGCTGCGCGCCATGCTGTTGTCCGGTGCCGGGCATGAAGAACTCGCCCCGCTGATCAATGCGATCAACCGCGACGAAGACTGGATGCAACAGGCCGCCTACGCTGTCCTGCTGCCCTTCGACGCCGCCAGTTTCGAGCGCATCGATGCTCACTGGCAAGCTGACCTTGCCTACCGGAGCGCGATCACGGTCACCTGCAACTGGGCAAGCAACTTGCTGCCGGTCATCGAATGGGCAATGGGCCAATTGCAGACCAACCCGGCAAAGTTGGCGCCGCGTCTGCGCCTGGCAATAGCCGATATTGCCCTGCAGCGCGGCGACCGGGCTTTGCTGCAGCAGGCCCTGCACGGCCTTGATGGCGGCGGCTGCGCCGCCCTGCAGGCCGCGGCGCTGATTGTCGACGGACAGTGGGAAAGTGGGCAAAAAGCTTTCGAAGCCGCCCTCAAGCGTGGTCAGACCGAAGCCGGCATCCGCAAGCAGGTTTTCCCGGACAGCATCGGCTGGCTCTACCCGCTCTCCCTGCTGGCGCAGGGCGGCCCGAAGCAACTCGAACTGGCGCGCAAATTCTGCAGCGGCGAGGCCGGCAAACGGACGCCCAGCGCCCACGATGACTGGGGCCGCTGGGTCAATGCCATTGATGCGCGGCTGGGCAATACGACACTGGTGCCGAGTGCGTTTTCGCTGCAAGACTCCACTTACGAGCGCTATTCGCTGGCACTTTTCTGGAAAGTCATGCTGGCCGCCTGGATTGGCAGCGACACCCTGGGCAAGGCGGTCGCCCCCGGCAAAGCCAGCGTGCTGGACGAGTTGCGCCGCCGCCTGCAGGCATGCAAGTTCAATATGCTGCTTAAAATGCTCGACAGTGCCGAAACTGTGCTCACTGGCGGTGAGCCGCCGGCCGACTTTTTTGTCGCCAGCAAGGGCGAGCAATGGCGCGAGGTGCTCAGCGCGCTGCAGGAACTGGCCGGCGAAAGCGCATCCGGCAAGACTGCTACGGTCGACAGCGAAAAGAGCCGTATTTTGTGGGCGCTAACGATCGGCAAGCACGGCGAACCGCTCGACCTCAAGCCCTTCGAACAGAAACGCAGCAGCCGTGGCTGGAGCAGCCCGAAGGCCCTGCCGCTGAGTCGGCTTGCCGCCGATCAGGCGCTGCTTCCGCACGACGCCAAAGTGGCGCGCTGCCTGCGGGCCGAACGCAATTACAGCAAGCGCTTCAATCTCGATCTGGCGAGCGCCATCAACGCGCTGGTCGGCCACCCGGCAGTCGTCCTCGACAGCGCCCCGGGCCAATTGGTCGATCTGGTCGAAACGCCGCCCGAACTCGAAGTCGTCCGTAAAAAGGACAAGATCGTCCTGCAGATCAGCCCACCCTTGCGAGCTGAAGCAGAAGGTAGTTATTACTTCGACGCCGAAGAAAAGCGCGACGCCGATGCATTGCGCCTGATCACCCTGTTGCCGGACGGGCCGCAGCGTGTCCGGCTGGTGCGTTACACAGTGGCGCAAAGACGCGCCGCCCAACTGGTCTCCGGGCGCTTCGCGGTGCCGGCAAATGCCGAGGGGGCGCAAGCCGATTTAGACAAAACGCTGCAGGCGCTGGCCGGACACTTCCAGGTGCATGCCGATGCGGCGCAGGCTTCCCGGCAGGTGGCTTGCGAGTCGCGTCTGCGGGCCGAACTGGCGCCAGTCGGCGAGTCGCTTTCGCTGCGCCTGGTTGCCGCGCCTCTGGGCGCCGACGGCCCGCGCCTGCCCGTGGGCAGCGGTCGCGTTCGCCTGATGGCCGCGATTGGCGGCGAGACTGTAGGCACCGAACGCAACCTGGCGGCCGAAAAGCAACATCTGGAAAGCCTGCTCGACGCCTTCCCCTTTCTCGAAGACATCGGTGACGCACAAAGCGCTGAGTGGCTGATCGAAGACCCGGAACTGGCGCTCGGCCTGGTTGAAGCCCTGCCCGGCCTGACCGCCATCGCTGCCGTCGATTGGCCGAAAGGCAAAAGCGTCCGCGTCATCAGTGTCGATGCCGGCAAGCTCGGCATCACAGTCAGCAAGGACCGCGACTGGTTCCGGGTATCCGGCCAGGCCGGGCTGGATGAAGGCCTCGTCGTACAGCTCGAAACCCTGCTCGCCGCCGCCCGTGACAAGAGCCGTTTCATCCCGATGGGCGACGGCGTCTACGCGGCGCTGACCCGCTCACTGAAACAGAAACTGCTCGATCTTGCCGCCGTCGCCGAAATCGACAAGCAAGGCAGCAAGGTGCCGCAGATCGCCGCCGCCTGGCTCGACGAAATCCTCGATGGCACCGAACTGCAGGCCGGCGCCGACTTCCGCAAGGCAATCGAGCGTCTGCGCGCGGCGCAAGCCACCGAACCCAAACTGCCAAAATCCCTGCAGGCCGACTTGCGCCCCTATCAGGAAGAAGGCTACCAGTGGGCCATGCGCCTCGCCGCCGCCGGCATGGGCGGCTGTCTGGCGGACGACATGGGCCTCGGCAAGACCCTGCAGGCGCTGGCCGTCATGCTCGAACGGGCCAAAGGGGGCGCCACGCTGGTCATCGCGCCAACCTCGGTGTGCGGCAACTGGCTGGCCGAAGCGCTGCGCTTCGCGCCCAGCCTGAACGCCCGTATCTACAGCGAGGCCGGCGACAGCGAACGCGAAGCGCTGGTCGCCCAAGCCGGTCCGCAGGATGTGCTGATCGTTTCCTACACCCTGTTGCAGCTCGCTCAGGAGCGTTTCGCCGGCCGCCAATGGCATACGCTGGTTGCCGACGAAGCACAGGCGATCAAGAACGCCACGGCCAAACGCTCGCAGGCGGTGTTCGATCTGCCGGCCGATTTCCGTCTGGCCTTGTCGGGCACCCCGGTGGAAAACCGCCTGGCCGAACTCTGGTCGATCATGCGTTTCGTCAATCCCGGACTGCTCGGCACCATCGGCCGTTTCAACGAACGCTTCGCCGGTCCGATCGAACGCAACCGCGACCGCGACGCACAGCTCGTCCTGAAACGCCTGATCGGCCCCTTCGTCATGCGCCGCACCAAGGGCCAGGTCCTGCAGGATCTGCCGCCGCGCACCGAACTCATCCTCTCAGTCACCCCGGAAGCAGCCGAAGCCGCCCACTACGAAGCCCTGCGCCGACAAGCACTGACCGATGTCAGCGCCCTCAACGACAACCTGAGCGGCGCCCAGGCCGGGCAGGCGCGCTTCAACATTCTGGCGCAACTGACCAAACTACGCCGCGCCGCCTGCGATCCCCGCCTGACCAGCCCGGCATTCGGCATCGCTGGCGCCAAGGTCCAGGCCTTTGCCGAACTGGCCGCCGAACTCACGGCCAACGGCCATAAAACCCTGGTCTTCAGCCAGTTCGTCGATTTCCTGCAGATCCTGCGCGCCCCGCTCGACGCGGCCGGCATCACTTATCAATACCTCGACGGCGCAACACCTGCCGCCGAACGCAGCAAGCGCGTTGCCGCCTTCCAGGCCGGTGAAGGCGACCTTTTCCTGATCAGCCTGAAAGCCGGCGGTTTCGGCCTCAACCTGACCGCCGCCGACTACGTGGTGATTACCGATCCCTGGTGGAACCCGGCCGCCGAAGACCAGGCCATGGGCCGCGCCCACCGCATCGGCCAGCTCCGACCGGTCACCGTCTATCGTCTGGTCAGCAAGGGCAGTATCGAGGAGCGCATCATCGACCTGCACCACGACAAACGGGCGCTGGCCGACAGTATCCTGGCCGAAGGCGACGCCTCAGCGCTGCCCTCGACCGAAGATCTGATGGCGCTGATTCGCGGCGAGTAAATGAAAACCCTGGGGACTCAAATGAAACGCTGCCTTTACCTCGCGCTGATCACCGGCAATCTGGCCAGCCTTGGCTGTGCGGCACAACCCGCCGGGAGCGCCCCGGCGGCCCCGGCAGAATCCGCCAAAGAAGCCTTGAGCTGCCTGGCACCAAGCAACTGTGTCAATTCGCTGGACGATTATTCCAGCTTGCCACCACTGCGCTTTGTCGGTTCGGCGGCCGACGGCAAGGCACGCTTGATGAAGACGCTGGCCGCCTTCCCCGAGGCCCGTGTGGTCAGCAATGAAGCCCTGCAGGTAGAGGCTGTTTTCACCACCCGCCTCGGCTTCCGCGATCAAGTCCTGTTCCGCATCGACGCGGCGGGGCAACGCATCGATTTTCGCTCGCGCTCCAACGTCGGCCTCTACGATTTCGGCAAGAATCGCTCACGCATGCGGGAGTTCACTGCCCGCTTCGAGAAGGAATCCGTGCAATGAACGGGAATGCTGCGACTACCAAAGCAACTGCCGGGGTCGACAACTCGTCTGACGCAGGAGGGTCAATCGGATCGACAATCTGAAATACCTCATTGTCGAGTGTACTTTTTCCAATCGCGAGCACCGCCTGGCGATGGTTTCCAAGCACCTCTGCCCCGATCTGCTGGCCGCTGAGCTGCAGAAGCTCTACCACAGGTGCGAAATCCACATTACTCATCTGAAGCCCGGACAGATCGAATTGACCATGGCAGAAATCGAGGGCGATCTCGGCAACTTCGAGCCCCGAATGCTGCAGAACAATCAGGTCTTCGAATTTTAGCCAGTTCAGCAAAAAGCCCCATCGTTTTGGTGATGGGGCTTTGAGGGCAATTCAGGGAGAAGATCAGGAAACCGTGGTCTGTCCCAGGGTTTTTTGGCCCCCCTGTTTTTTGCAGTTTTTTGAATATCTAATGCAGCGCAGCCAAGGCTGCCTCTGGCGCCTTGTCCAGCACCCTGAGCAGGGCTTTGGCAGCACCGGTGGGGCAACGCTTGCCCTGTTCCCAGTTGCGGATTGTATCGAGCGAAACATCAATACACTCGGAGAACTCTGCCTGGCTCAAGCCTAGACGCTTGCGCACTCGCCGTGCGAACTTGGCTGCATCCTGCATGGCCTCTGCCTTATCAGCGGCTTGCTGAAAAGCAATATCAGTTTCAGTGGTAGCCGCTACGCGAGCAGGGTCGATACGACCTTTTGCCAGCGAAGCCGGAACGGCGGGATCAATCGTCACGCGTACTGTCTTCATAGTGTCTGACCTCTCGTTGGTTAGCTTTGCGCGCCGAGATGATGCGCATTGCGTCATGCCGTGGAGTGTAGACCACCACGAGCAAACGCTGTTCAATCTTACCCAATGCTGATGCGATCTTCGCCATAGCTGTGCCTGGCGCCGGCATGAACAAGGCGATCCGGATCGAAGAAGACTCTGGCAGCGTAAGCGAAATCAAACCCGCGCTCCAGGAAGCACGCCTCGCTCTTGGCTTCATCCCATTCAAAATTCATGGCTTGAGTGTAGTAGTCAGTCAACGTAGAGCATACTGACGCCTGGCATATTTAATGCATCTTCTGAGGCTACCGTAACCCTCAGAAGACGAAGATGCCCGCCATAAAATACCGAGTGAGTTTGTCAAAGACAGAAATCGAGCAGCTGGAAGGCATGCTGCGCAAGGGAAAGAGCGCTGCGCGTGCGCAAACACGAGCGCGAATTTTGTTAAAGGCAGCATCTGGCTGCAAGGATGATGAAATTATGAACGCGCTGGCAGTATCTGCCGGCATGGTCGGCAAGACCCGGCAAAGATGTGTTGAAGAAGGTGTCGATGCCGCGTTACAAGATCGACCCCGGCCAGGGCAAGTGCCAAAGTTGAGTGAGCGGCAATGCGCTCAGGTGATTGCCATCGCTTGTACGCCAGCACCGGAGGGACACGACCACTGGACCTTACGTCTTTTGGCGGGCAAGGTGGTGGAGTTGGGTTATGCCGAGTCGTTCAGTCACGAAGCGGTTCGCCGACTTTTAAAAAAACACGCTCAAACCTTGGCAGCAACGTGAATGGTGTATTCCCGAGGTCGGCGCTGACTTCGTTGCAGCCATGGAAGACGTACTGGATCTCTACGAAGCGCCCTATGATCCGATGCGTCCCGTCGTCTGCTTCGATGAAAGCCCGAAACAACTCATTGCCGAGGTACGTGACCCCATCCCAGTGAGGCCGGGCGAACCTGCCCGATATGATGTCGAATATCAACGCATGGGGGTGCGCAATTTGATGGTGATGTGCGAACCCAAGCAAGGCTGGCGTGATGTCCTGATCATGGAGCGCCGCACCAAAATCGACTTTGCCCATTGCATGAAGCATCTGGCAGCGTGTTACCCCGAAGCTGAAGTCATCCGGGTGGTGCTGGATAATCTCAACACGCACAAGACCGCTTCACTCTACGAAGCATTCCCGCCTGAAGAGGCGCGAGCTCTGGCGCGGAAGTTGGAATTTCATTACACCCCGAAACACGGTAGTTGGCTCAATGTTGCTGAGATTGAGATCGCAGTCCTTTCGAACATGTGCCTGTCGCAACGTATCCCGGATGAATCAACCCTTTGCCGGGTTGTAGAGGCCAATGTACGTGAGCGCAATCACAAGGCGGCTGCAGTCAAATGGAAATTCACCACGCAAGATGCTCGTCGTAAACTTGCTCGACTCTATCCGCTAGTTC
>JAUYQT010000176.1 GCA_030697085.1 Azonexus sp.
GCGGGAATCCATCTGCTGCCTAAATTTCGGGCAGTGTCGGCGTGCCGGAAGCAGGTTTTCCCCCTCCCTTTTATGTCCCGCAGGGACGGTATCCCTTGGGGCAAGGGGAGGGCCGGGGTGGGGATGGGTAGCGTGTTTCGCCTTCGTGCTGCGGTCAACGCTGAAATTCAGGCAATTTTGCATGTGATTTCCTGGGTGGTTTTTGCTTCGGCCAGCATGGTGAGCAGACTTGCTGTGCAGCGTGGGGGTGGGTTTGCCGGCAAAATGCCGCGCCCAACCAGTTCGCGATGCAGGGTGATGACTTCCGGTAGCGGCAGGCCAAGCGCGGCCAGTGCTTCGGCGTGTTCGCCCAGCTCGGCTGCGTTCAGCGAGGCGGTGCAGCGGCCGGCGGCCATCAGGTGAATTCGTTCGGCCCAGCGGTAGGCAAAGTCAATATCGTGCGTTGCCATCAGGAGTGTGATGCCGTCTGCGTGCAGTTGGTCGAGCACGGCCAGGAGTTCTTGCTGCATGGCGTGGTCGAGGCCGGCCATGGGTTCATCGAGGATCAGCAGTGCCGGTTGCATGGCTAGCACGCCAGCGATGCAGACGCGTTTTTTCTGGCCGAAACTCAGGTTGTGCACTGCCTTGTCGGCGTGTTCTGCCATGCCGACGGCCTGCAAGGCGGCTGTGACACGCTGGCGCACCGTGGCCATGTCCAGCCCGAGATTGAGCGGCCCGAACGAAACATCTTCCTGAACGCTGGCGGAAAAAAGCTGGTGGTCGGGGTTCTGGAAAACCATGCCGATTTGGCTGCGGAGTTGGCGCAGGCCGGCCCGGCTGTAGTCGATCTCAAGCCCGGCGTAGCGGACGACCCCGGTTTGCGGGCGGAGCAGGCCGTTGGTGTGTTGGAACAGCGTTGTTTTGCCCGAGCCGTTGGCGCCGATCAACACATTGCGGCTAGCGCGCTGGATGGCGATTGAGCAGTCGTTCAGGCCAACGCTGCCATCGGGGTAGCGATAGCTGATCTGGCTCAGTTCGAGTAAGGGCTTGTGCATCATCACCATCATGCCAAGACCAAGGCGAGGGCAATCAAGCTGGCGCCGGCCAGCCCGGCAATGCGGCAATCGCGGCGGCTGTGGGCAAACGTTGGTTCGAGAAAACGTAAGGGGCCGTCGTTATTACGCGCCAGTGCGGCGCTGTGCAAAGCATGGGCGCGCTGCCAGACTTGCAGCGTCAGGTTGGCCGCCAAGCCGCCCAGCGAGCGCATGGCCAGCCGGGGCGTGGCGTAACCGAGGCGGGCTGATTGCGCGGTCAATGTCTCATGGACGGCGGCGGAAAAAACGAACAGCATGCGGTAGCAGAGGACCATGATTTCGAGCAGCAACTCCGGCATTTTCAGGCGACGGAGCAGGGCGATCAGGTCGATCAGTGGCGTTGTCAGGACAAGAAAAAGCAAGGCGGCCAGTGACCCGAGCGAGCGGGTGCCGACTTCGGCTAGCTTCAGCAAACCGCCTGGGGCCATTTTGAAAACGGGAGTGCCCTCGCCGATATCCAGTGAAAAAGCCAATGACAAACTACCCAGTGCGAGAAAAAAAAGGGCTGGCGTGGCAACGCGCAGGTAGCAGGACGGCGTGATGCCCGCACCGAATATAGTAACTGCCACGAGCAGGCTGGCGATGAGTGCTGCGGTCAACGGCGAATTTGCGGCAAAAACCGCAATGAAGGCCCCGGCCGTAAAAAGCCCTTTGGCGGCGGGGGATACCTGCCGCCAGCGGTTGGCGTAGGCCGATTGCTCAATCAGCATCGGATATTGTCTTCTGGTCGGCCGCTTCAAGCCGGGCTTGATGACCTACTTCACGCCCAACTTCGTGCTGTTTTTCACGGCGCATTTTTTCCCGGGTCACTGAAACGCCCAGGTAATAGCCAATGAAGCCGGCGCCCAGCGCTGCTTGCAAGGCAAACAGCAGCGAGGAAATTTCGCCGCTGGCCGGTTCTAGAATGGGCTCGAACCACGGTCGGTAAGCCGGTGCAATTTCGCCGATCAGGTCTTTTGCCTTGTTATCGGCCCCGGCAAAAATTTCGGCGGGTTTGCCATCGGCATCCGGTGCCGGCTTTTCCACCAGCCAGAGCGGCAGAGCGGCGAGCAGCACCACGGCAATCAACAGCAGCCAATTTTGATAGCGCTTCATGCCCGTAACTCTTGGGGCGGCAGCAGCTTCATATCCTGCAGTTCCTGCGGATTGAAGCGGGCCAGGGCGTTGAAGATGACGACGGTGAGCAGGCCTTCGCTGATCGCCAGCGGGATCTGGGTCAGTGCAAATATGCTGGCGAACTTGACAAATGACACCATAAAACCACCGATTGGGTCAGGAAATGCCCAGGCCAATTGGGCCGAGGTGGTGACGTAAGTCAGCAGATCGGCCAGGCTGGCGGCGAGGAAAACGCAGACGGCAAAGGAGCATTTGATGCCACGAGCCAGGCGGAAAATCCCGACGGCGGCAAAGGGGCCGACGATGGCCATCGAAAACAGGTTGGCACCCAGCGTGGTGAGGCCGCCGTGGGCGAGCAGCAGCGCTTGAAAGAGCAGGACCACGGCCCCAATCGGCGCCATTGCGGCGGGGCCGAAGAGCAGGGCGCCGAGCCCGGTACCCGTGGGGTGTGAGCAACTGCCGGTCACCGACGGTAGTTTCAGGGCCGAAAGCACAAAGGAAAAAGCAGCGGCGACGCCGAGCAACATGCGCTGTTCCGGCTTGTCGCGGATGCGTTTTTTTATGGCGTGCAGACCGTAGGCGACAAACGGTGCCGAGGCCAGCGTCCAGCCGACGGCATGTGCGAAGGGCAAAAAGCCTTCCATGATGTGCATCTTTCTCTCCCACAGCGAGAAACGGCAAAAATGCCAAGCGGGGGAAAGCAATTGCAGGTCGGAAGAGGTGGCCGTAGCAACAAAAAAGCAGGCGCAAATCAACAGAACCGCTCCCATTACCCCGGGGATTGGCACTACGTTTGATTTAGGCCGGTCTTCTGGCTCGCCTTCAATCTCGTTTGCCAACCTTCCCGTGCGAACACAGTGGCGTAGGGCAAATTCGTCAGGCTTACAGCAGCGGGGGCTGCGCCGGAATGGTTGAGTTGTTGGCTCGAACGTCACCGGCTTCCCGTTTCACCCGCCCCATGATCATGAGGCAAGGCACCTAAAGCGGGGCGGAGTATAGGACAAAGCCGATTTTGTGCAAATTTTTTTCGCCACTATGCGTTTGCGATTGCGGCCATAAAAACGGCGATTGGCTGGTTGATCTGCTTGCCGTTTTGGTGTTAATGAGATATATTCGCATTTGTATTCAGGATAAACCAGCCAGTGCAACGCCGCCAGATATTCTCTTGACGAATCGTTCGAGGGAGCCAGCACCATTTTTTGCCGGCTAGTTTGACTGCCCTCTTTCTGCGGTCGATCGCACTCGAACACCTTGTTCGGCAAGCCAGCCTTTCTATGCCAGCCAGCCATCCCAACTGACTTGACATAGGACTGCTTGTGAAAAATCGCCCAAAAAATTTGCTTAAGCCGAGAAAGGCTTCCGTCTCTCCGATCGTGTTTGGTGCTCGTCGTCGAACGCTATTGCCGCTGGGGGCGGTATTTGCTGCGGGTTTGTTTGGCGTGACCCAGGCGGCGTTTGCTGAAGAGCAAACCTTGCCGGCGGTAACGGTTAAAGCCAATGCCGAGCAACAGGACGGCTATCGTGCCTCGAAAACCCGCGTCGGCAAAGTGGTGCAGGACCCGCACGATGTGCCGCAGGCGATCACCACGATCACCCGTTCGCTGATGGAAGAACAGGAAGCTAATTCGCTGCGCGAGGCGCTGCGCAACGTTTCCGGCCTGACCTTCAATGCAGCCGAGGGCGGCCGTTCCGGCGACAACATGATGCTGCGCGGTTTCTATACTTTCGGCGACATGTACCTCGACGGAATCCGCGATACCGCCCAGTACAACCGCGAAGTTTTCAACCTGGAGCAGGTGGATGTGCTGCGCGGTGCGGCGGCGATGCTGTTCGGTCGTGGTCAGGCCGGCGGTGTGATCAATCAGGTCAGCAAGGCGCCGATGCTCTATGGCGTCAATAAGGTGGGCTTCGGGGTTGGCTCGGACGGTTATCTGGAAACCAAGGCCGATTTGAATCAGCGGATTGGCGAAACCACCGCCTTCCGTATCAACCTGATGAACCGCGACGAGGGCAGCGCGCGTTCCAATCCTTACACCGGCACCGAGCCGGAGATTCACCGGATGGGTGTGGCGCCGAGTATTTCTTTCGGGCTGGGGACCGATCACGAAGTTAACCTGAGTCATCTCTGGGTCAAGAGCCAGGATCGCGCCGATTACGGGATTCCGTTTGTCAGTAAAAGGCCGAATCAGGACATGGCCAAGGCGGGCAATTATTACGGTGTCGATGGTAATTTCGACGACAGCGAAACCAATGTCACGACGCTGAACTACCTGTTCAAAATTTCGCCGACCACGCAATGGCGGACGGTGCTGCGGGCCGCGAACTATAAGCGTGCCTACTGGGCGGTGGCTGGTCAGGGCGTCTTGACGGCGGCGAGTACGCAGCAGCAGGCCAAGACCCGTCAGTTCGAAACCGACAATTACGTCTTGCAGAGCGACTTCAATACCGCCTTCAACCTGTTCGGGATGAAGCATGAACTGGTCACCGGCGTTGAATATCTGCGTGAAGATTCGATCCGCTGGGCCTTGCGCAACCAGGGGACGGCGAGCAATCCACTTTATCGTCAGGGCGAATTTACGACCGCGCCGGCCAACGTTTACAAAGGCGATACCTACAGTGCCTATGTCCAGGATTCGGTCGAATTTGTGCCGGACTGGAAGTTGACCGCAGGTGTGCGCCGCGACGAGATGCGTTCCGACTACATCACGGTGGCGGGCAATGTCGCCAACGCCTTCAGCGGCAATTTTGCCGAGAACAGCTACCGTGCCGGTCTTTCCTGGCAGCCGCGGGCCGATTCGCATTATTACCTGGGCTGGAGCGATTCCTTCAGTCCGACGGCTGACCTTTATCAGCTTTCCGGCAACCAGTACCCGGCGGAACGCTCCAAGGTCACGGAGTTGGGCGCCAAGTGGCTGTTGCTTGACGGCAATCTGGCTTTCCGGACCGCGCTCTATCACGCCGTCAAGGATTGGGAGCGCAATACCGATCTTGAATCCACCGCATCCATTCTGACCCGCAAGCGTCAGTCGAATGGTGTGGAGCTTGAACTGGCCGGGCGCATTACCGAGAGCTGGGAAATTTTCAGTGGCTTGTCGTTGATCGATGGCGAGATTCTTGAAGTGGCGCCCGGTAACGGCAAT
>JAUYQT010000198.1 GCA_030697085.1 Azonexus sp.
GAGGATCAGTTGCCGCATGTTGAATTCACCCGTGAGCTGGCTCGCCGTTTTAATCACATGTATGGTCGCGAGCCCGGTTTTGAGGACAAGGCGCGCGAAGCCGTCAAAAAACTGGGCAGCAAAAAGGCCCGCCTCTATGAAGAGTTGCGTACCCGTTTTCAGCAGAACGGCGACAAGGAAGCCATTGAGCAGGCGCACGCCATGCTCGATGAAATTCAGCATCTTTCAGTCGGTGACCGGGAACGCCTGTTTGGCTATCTGGAAGGTACTGGCAAGATGATTCTTGCCGAACCGAGTGCGCTACTGACCGAGGCTTCAAAGATGCCGGGGCTGGATGGTCACAAAATGTCTAAGTCTTACAACAATACGATTACGCTGCGCGAATCGGCTGAATCGGTGACCAAGAAAGTGCGCAGCATGCCGACCGATCCGGCCCGTGCCCGCCGTACCGATCCAGGCGAGCCGACTAAATGTCCGGTCTGGCAGTTGCATCAGGTCTATTCCAACGATGCCTGCAAGGAATGGGTGCAACACGGCTGCCGAACTGCCGGTATTGGCTGCATTGAATGCAAGCAGCCGGTGATCGACGGTATCCTGCGTGAACAGGCACCGATGCGTGAGCGGGCGCAGATTTATCTGGACGATCTGACGCTGGTCAAAAATATTATTGCCGACGGTTGCGAGAAGGCCCGTGAACTGGCCCGTGAGACCATGCGTGATGTGCGTGAGTCGATGGGGTTGGAATACCACTGATGGGAAATGAGGCGCCACGACCGTTTGTTTGCATAGCGGCTTTTTGAGAATGAATGCTACGGTCGACGTGCCTCAGGCAGCTCTTTTTGAGCCGCTCGCCCGCATTTATGGTGAGCCGTTGCAATATCTGCCGCAGGATCTTTATATTCCGCCGGATGCGCTGGCGATCATGCTCGATGCCTTTGAAGGGCCGCTGGATCTACTGCTTTACCTGATCCGCAAGGCTAACGTTGATATTCTTGATATTCCGATGGCGCCGCTGACTCGGCAATATCTGGATTACATCGAGAAAATGCACGCGAGCAATCTTGAGCTGGCCGCCGATTATCTGGTGATGGCAGCCATTCTTATTGAGATCAAGTCGCGAATGTTGTTGCCGCGACCGAAGATTGGTGCTGCTGACGATGCTGAAGATCCGCGGGCTGAATTGGTTCGTCGGCTGATGGAATACGAGCAGATGAAAATCGCCGGCCAAAGGCTGAACGAATTACCGCAGGCTGAGCGAGAGTTTTTTTGGGTCGAGACGCTGGTTGAAAAAACGCTTTATGTGCGCTTACCAGAGGTTTCGGTCGATGACCTGAAAGAAGCCTGGATGTCTGTGGTGCGTCAGGCCAAGTTGAACAAGAATCACAAAATCAGTCGTGAAGAGTTGTCAGTGCGCGAGCATATGATCATC
>JAUYQT010000212.1 GCA_030697085.1 Azonexus sp.
CGCCGGACTTCGCCAAAAGCCAGCGGCTTGCCCGGTTTGATGGCGATATTCCACATATCGAGCTGCCCTTCGGCTTCGACGGCGGGTTTGACGTGATCTTCCTCGCCGACCGAAACGCCGCCACTGGTGATGATCAGATCGTTATCGGCCGCCGCCTTGCGCAAGGCTTCGCGGGTGGCATCGAGCTGGTCCGGCACGGTACCAAGATCGCGCACTTCGCAGCCCAGACCTTCGAGCAGGGCGCGCAGCGCGTAACGGTTGGAGTTGTAGATGCCACCCGGCGGCAGCGGTTCGCCGGGTTGGAACAGCTCATCGCCGGTGAAAAAGACGCCAACACGAACACGACGATAAACCGGCAATTCCGGCAAACCAGCCGAAGCGGCAAGCGCAATGTCCTGCGGCCGCAGCTTGATGCCCGGCTTGAGGATTTCGGCGCCCAGCGCAATATCTTCCCCGGCGCGACGGATATTTTCCTCAAGGCGCGGCAACTGATTGATCACCACGCCATTTTCACCATGTTCACAGCGTTCCTGCATCACGACGGCGTCGGCCCCCGCCGGCACCGGCGCACCGGTGAAGATGCGGGCGGCCGTGCCCGGTTGCAGCGTCGAGCCCACCGTCCCGGCGGGAATGCGCTGACTGACCGGCAGACAAACACCGGCAACCGTCACATCGGCAGTACGCACGGCGTAACCGTCCATGGCCGAGTTGTCGAGCGGCGGCACGGCTACGGTCGACTGCTGCGCGACGGCCAAAACGCGACCGGCCGCAGCCGTCAGCGGCAGCGAACGGACTTCTTCGACGGCGTGTGCGGCGGCGAGCAATTTTTCCAGGGCTTGTTCAAAACTCAGCATGGGCGGGCCTGCAATTGGAGGGTGTTCATCACGAAATCGGCGATGGCGCCGATGTCATTCAGCGGCAGCTTGGGCAAGGTCGTTACGAGTTCGGCATCGGTCGCCACGGCGACGATATCCGGGCGATCGGGGAACAGCGGCGGCTTGCCGTTTTCCGGACGGTGGACTTCCAGCTTGGGAATCGGTTCCTGCTTGAAGCCTTCGATCAAGACCAGATCGCACGGCGAAAGATGGGCCAGCAGTTCATCCAGCGTCACGTCGGTTTCTTCACGCCGCTCGTGCATCAAGGCCCAGCGGTCGTTACAGGAGAGCAGCACTTCGCTCGCCCCGGCTTCGCGGTGGCGGTAGGAATCCTTGCCCGGCCGGTCGATGTCGAAACCGTGGTGAGCGTGCTTGATCACCGAGACTTTGAGGCCGCGGGCGGTCAATTGGGGAATCAATTTTTCCAGCAAGGTTGTCTTGCCGGAGCCGGAATAACCGGCAATACCAAAAACTTTCATGGCCATAGTCAAACCTCTATCGCCAAAAGTCGGTCAATGAG
>JAUYQT010000611.1 GCA_030697085.1 Azonexus sp.
GGCCGGAATGAATTGCCAGAGGCCGGCTGCATGGGCTGGTGAATAAGCCATTGGATTAAATGCGCTTTCAACCATCGGCAGCAGAGCCAGTTCGGATGGCATGCCACGCCGCTCGAGTTCCTCAACGATGTGATACAGATAGGGCCGACTGCGTTCAACCATGCGGCGCAGAGCATCAGGACGGTTTTGATACCACTGCTGGTAGTACAGCGTCTGGTCATCATTAAGATTGGTCATCGCAAATCCGTGACGCACGCGCTCCCAAAGATTGTCCGGGTTGGTCGTCAGATCAATGCTGCTTGGTGGCTTGGGCGCAGCACGGACTTCCTGCAGGGGTAGGGTGTCGTGTTCCGGATGGGTGACAGCCGGCTTGGCCAGCGAAGTCGAAAGAAGGGAAAATAGCTGAAAATTATCAGTGTTGTCGGCAAACGTCGGGGCAGCCACGGCGAGTGTGATAAAACTCAGCCCGGCGCCAGTTATCCGGCGGATCAGTGACAGAACGTTGCGGTCTTGCATGGCGTGAGGCTCCTGACGCGAACGAGGTCGACTAAACAGGGAATTATACCCGAGGGGTGTGGCGTTATCCTGCGTCATGGCGGTCAAAATGGATGAGCCGGGAAGGGTATCGCAGGATGAAAATTGACTGTTTTTCAGTGTTGACCGCAGCAATCAACTGATAAACGGCAGTTCCAGCGTGTCTGTACCTTGCGCTGTACCGCTACTTTCACGACAGAGTGCGAGAAAATGCTCAGCCGCCGGGCTGACGTGGCGTTGCCGGTGACGGGCAAAATAAAAGCGGCGGCGCAAATCAAATTGCGGAGTTTTGATCTCAACCAGACTGCCCCGGCGAAACGCTTCACGCAAGGCCAGTCGCGATAAGCAGCCAATTCCCAGTCCCGACTCGACGGCCCGCTTGATCGCTTCCGTGTGTTCCAACTCAAGCTGAATCCGTAAATTCGGTAAGGCTTGGGCAATCACCCGGTCAAACAGGGCGCGTGTACCTGAACCGCGTTCGCGGACGATCCACTGCTGTTGGGAGAGTAATGTGAGGCTAATTTCAGCTTGTGCTGCCAAGGCGTGATGTGGCGCACAAAAGACAACCAGTGCATCATCGAGCCAGGGTTCGAGCAACAAGTCCGGGTCGTTCGCCTCGCCTTCGATCAGACCGATATCCAGTTGGTAGCGGACCAATTGTTCGACAATGCTGTGCGTGTTGGCAACATGCAACTGGATTTTTGAAACCGGGTGACGGCGTAAATACTCCGCTACAACCAGCGTCGCCAGATAATTGCCAATAGTCAGCGTGGCACCTACTGCCAACGGCCCGAGTACGCCGCCAGCCAAATAGCCTTCAATATCTGCCGCCCGCGCCAGCATATCTTCAGCCTGTGGCAATAAACCGCAGCCGGTGCTGTTTAAACGTAGTGATTTACCAATCCGGTCAAAGAGCGGGCAATCAAACTGTCGTTCCAACTCAACGAGGGCGCTACTTGCAGCCGACTGCGACATGGCCAAGGTTTCGGCAGCCCGCGATACATTTTCGGTGCGGGCAATCGCGGCAAAAACTTCAATCTGGCGCAGGGTAAGTCGCATATCGATTTTATCGCTAAGTGATAGATGAATTATCCGCTTGTCAGTGATCGGCCCAAAGGATCCACTTGGTGATCGGCATATAGGATCCAGGTCATGATCGGCGTAATGGAGCCAGTCTGTGATCGGCATATAGGATCCACCTGCTGATCGGCGGATTGGTTCCACTGCCCCGGAAGA
>JAUYQT010000624.1 GCA_030697085.1 Azonexus sp.
GGATGAAACGGTTGCCGTTTGTTACGGTTACGGCTGTCTGGTGCAGCAGGATATTCATTACAGCACAGCGCATCTGGCTGAAGTTCGGCAGCGCATGCAGGCTGCGGTCAACGCTGCAGAAGAGCGAAAATTGCTCGCTGAAGCGATCGGGCTGCTTTACGCCTGGGCTGGTGAGCAGTCGGCGATCAGGAACGACCGGGGCGGCAATTACGCCGATGCGGGCATTAACGGCAAAATGGATTGCATCGATCATGCAACCTCAACGACGCGCCTGCTTGAATTGCTCGTCGCGCGCGGTAATTTGCGCTGGCATCGGGTCCTCGCTGCCGATGTGAGAAATTGGGGCTTTATCTTTGCGACACACTATGCGGCAGTGATTGAAACGGTTCGCGACGACTCGGCCGAGCGCTTCGCTGTCGATAGCTGGTTTGTGGATAATGGACAACCGGCGGTTATTTTGCCGCTGGATGAATGGAAGAGGGGGGCGGGGCCCGATGTCTGAAAAAACAGTAGTGGTTGGTTTGTCCGGCGGGGTCGACTCTTCGGTCGCGGCCTTGTTACTCAAGCGTCAGGGCTGGAAGGTGATCGGCCTGTTCATGAAAAACTGGGAGGACGACGATACCGAGGAATACTGCTCGTCGCGCCAGGATCTGATTGATGTGATGAGCGTCGCCGATCGGATCGGCATTGATGTCGAAGTCGTTAATTTTGCCGCTGAATACCGCGAGCGTGTATTCGCTGAATTCCTGCGTGAATACGAGGCCGGGCGGACACCGAATCCGGACATTCTTTGCAATTCGGAAATCAAGTTCAAGGCCTTTCTCGATCATGCACTGAAGCTTGGCGCCGACAAGATCGCTACCGGCCACTACGCCGGTGTTCGTGAATTCAATGGTCAATTTCAGTTGCTCAAGGCTGAGGACGGGACGAAGGATCAAAGCTATTTTCTTTATCGCCTGAATCAGACGCAGCTGGCAAAAACCCTATTTCCGTTGGCCGATCTTTACAAGCGTGAGGTGCGCAAGATTGCCGAAGCGGAGGGCTTGCATATTGCCGCCAAGAAGGACTCAACCGGTATTTGCTTTATTGGTGAACGGCCGTTCAAGGACTTTCTCAGCCGCTATCTGCCGCCGAAAAAAGGTGAAATTCGTCGCCTTGATGACGGCAAGGTAATCGGTGAGCACGATGGTTTGATGTTCCACACGCTCGGTCAGCGCAGGGGCTTGCATATTGGCGGCCTGAAGGAAAAGGGGCACCCCGGCGGTGGCGATCACGACGCCTGGTTCGTCGCCGGGAAGGATATGGAAAAAAATGTGCTTTATGTGGTTCAGGGCCACGACCATCCGGCGCTGTTCGTCGATCAGATGACGGCCGAGCAGCTTTCCTGGATTTCCGGCCAGGCACCGCATACGCACTGGGTTTATACCGCCAAACCGCGCTACCGCACAGCCGATCAGCCCTGCGAAGTCGAGCGCGTTGACGGTGAAAGTTGTGAAATAAGATTTGCCGAGCGGCAATGGGCGGTGACGCCGGGACAGTCGGTGGTGCTCTACGAAAGCAGGGTTTGCCTTGGCGGCGGGGTGATCCGCTAAAGTGCGCCGGTTTTGATGATGCGACGGTCGGGATGGCATTCGCCCCGCTTGATGCCATGCTGGCTGTCCGCGGAATAAGCGGGGCGACCAGGCGGGCAGTTGTGTGAAACGGAGCGCGCCCGAGTAATATACGTAAAAATCGATACACCGCCCGAGCGGGAAGAGAGAGGGGGAGGGCGGCCATGAGTGTTTGGCGCTGCAAATATTCCGGTCTGCTGTTCGCACTGTGTTGCAGCGCGCCGTCGCTTGCCGCTTCAACCTTGCTGGCCGATGCCAGCGAATTGGCGCAGATGTCGCTCGACGACCTGCTCCGCGTCGAGGTCTTGGTCGCCTCGCGCTATGCCCAGCCGCTGGCCGATTCGCCCGCCTCGGTTACGGTGATCGACCGCAGTGAGCTGCGCCAACAAAGTTACCGCAATCTGGCCGAGGCCCTGGCCAGCGTGCCCGGCGTCTATCTCAGCAACGACCGCAACTACACCTATCTTGGCGTGCGCGGCTTCAATCGTCCCGGCGATTACAACTCGCGGATTCTGCTGCTGACCGACGGCGCCCGGCGCAACGACCCGCTTTACGATCAGGCGCAGGTGGGCAACGAGGCGCCGATCGAGCTCGACTGGGTCAAGCGACTGGAGTTCGCAGCCGGGCCGGCCTCAGCCATCTATGGGGCGAATGCCTTGTTCGGTATCGCCAATGCCGTGATGCTCGACGGCGGCGACATCAATGGCATGCGCTTGAGTGTCGATTCGGGCAGTGGGCACGGCAAGCGGCTTGGGCTGGTTGCCGGACAACGCATCGACAGCGAGCGCGACTGGTTTTTCGGTTTTGCCGCCTATGAGGCGCGCGGCAAGGATCTCTACTTCGCCGAGTTCGACAACGGCAGCACCGACGGCTGGGCGCGCCGCAGCGATGGCGAGAAATACCACAAGGCCTATGGCAAGCTGCGCCTGGGTAACTGGCGCCTGACCGCCAACTTCAGTGCGCGCGACAAAGACATTCCGAACGCCGCGTATCAGACGGCTTTTGGCGAATCCGGGACGCGCACGCTGGATCAGCATGGGCTCATCGACCTGGCCTACGACGGCCAGCTGGCCAACGGCTGGCAACAGCAATTCCGGGCCTTCACCGGCAGCTATCGCTATGACGGTGATTACCGTTACGCCGGCCCGGTCGACAATCGCGATCAGGGGCGGGCCAACTGGGTGGGCGGCGAGTACCGCCTGGCGGTGACGACGCTGCCCGATCACAAACTGATGTTCGGTGCCGAAACGCAATGGAATACGCGGCTGGAGCAACGAAATTTCGATGTTGCACCAGCCGCCAGCTATCTCGACGTCAAACATCCATCTCATGTCTATGGTTTTTTTGTCCAGGACGAATGGCGTTTTCATGCACAGTGGCTGCTCAATCTCGGTTGGCGTTACGACAGGCGTAGTGACTATTCGGCAATGGCTTCGCCACGCGCCGCGCTGATTTATCAGCCGAGCCAGGCGATGACGGTAAAGGCGATGGTGGGCAGTGCCTATCGGGCGCCGAATGCCTACGAGCGCTTTTACGATGACGGGGCACTGCAAAAAGCGAATCCTGCCCTGTTGCCGGAACGCATCCGCAGCGCCGAACTGGCCGCGGATTTTCGCCTTGGTCAAGGCGGGCGCTTCGGGGTCAGCGTCTATCGCAACGAGATGCGCAAGATGATCGATCAAGTGCTCGATCCGGCTGACGGACTATCGGTATTTACCAACCAAAGCCGGGTACTCGGGCGCGGCGTTGAACTCCATGCCGAAGAGCGCTGGGCGAGTGGCTATCGTTTGCGCGGTAGCGTTTCGCGGCAACTATCGCGCCTAGCCGACGGTAGCGAACTCGGCAATTCGCCGCGTCTGCTCGGCAAGCTGGTCTTTGGTGCGCCGCTTGCCGCTGGCTGGACGGCCGCCGGAGAATGGCAGGGGATGTCCAGCCGGCGATCCCTGAGCGGTCACGTTTCCGGCTTCGGTGTCTTCAATCTGGTGCTGACAGCAGCGCCCCTGGGCAAACTGGGCGAGCTGGCACTGGGCGTCTATAACGTCGGTGACCGCCGCTATCTCGATCCGGCATCGGCCGCATTTACCCCGGACGCACTGGCCCAGGATCGGCGGCAGTTCAGGCTGCGCTGGACATTGCCCTTTTGAGATGCGGCAGCCGGTGATAATGACTGCCTCCGTTTGCTGGCGAACTTTCTGCACCTTGCTGTTGCTGGCAGTTGCACTGCCAGCGCACGCCCAGCGCCAGGCACCCGAGCCTGAACTAAAGGCGGCCATCCTGGCCAACATGCTGCTGTTTGTTGATTGGCCCGCTGGGGGAGCGCAGGCGCCGGAAAAGTTAACGGTGTGTTATCTCGATGCGGGGCCGGTTTCCAGTGCACTGATGCAGCTTGACGGCAGGTTGCTGAAAGGCAAACCACTGCGCGTCGAACGCATTGATATTGCCCAAGCGCGAGGTTGTCATGCGCTCTATGTGTCGGCGGCCGATGCTTCCTATCTGCCGACCCTGGCATCTTTTCTGCAGGCCAGTGGCGTTCTGCTGACCGGCGATTCGCCGGGGTATCTGCAACGCGGCGTGATGCTCAACCTGGAGATCGATGGTGGGCGCATCGTTTTCGATATTGATCTACGTGCGGTGCGTCAGGCCGGGCTCACGGTGAGTTCAAAAGCGCTGCGTCTGGCCCGGCAAGTGCTGCAGGAATGAAGCAGATGAAGACAAAGCAGGAACGGCTCCCTGGGTCACGCTATTTGAGTCTGTTGTCGACGGGCCTGACCTTGCTCATTGCCTTCACCTTACTGATAGCACATCAGTACGTGGTGGGTCGTCAACTGATGCTGGAGGAGTTGGAGGTCGAGGCGGCAATCATCGCTGCCAATAGTGCGGCCGCACTGGCTTTTAATGACCGGAGAGCGGCTCAGGAAACGATAGGCGTAGTCGAACTGACGCCGCGCATCACCGACGGCGCCTTGTATCTGGCGGACGGCACGCTGCTCGCGTCGGCTTCTGCCAGCGTCAGCGGAGCGCCCCCGAGCCGGAATTTCGGCAGCGCCAGCCGGCATTTGGACGAAGTGGCGAAGGCGACGACTTACGGTTTTTTCAGCGGGGTTTTGCGTCAGGATATTCGCGTCGAGGGCACCACCGTCGGCACCCTGGTGCTGCATGTGAGCTTTGCCTCGCTCTATCGACGTCTGCTCGAATATGCTCTCGGCGTTCTCGGCATTGCAACTGCGGCCATGGCACTGGCCTATCGGCTGACCGGTGGATTGCGCCGTCGTATGGCGCGGGCAGAAGAGCAACTGGAACAAATGGCGCTCTATGACCAGGTGACCGGCCTGCCTAACCGACGCCTGTTTGAACGCGAGTTGAGTCAAGCGGTGAGGCACGTGGCCCGTGAGGGCAAGGGGGCGGCGCTGCTGTTCATCGATGTCGATGACTTCAAGAAGGTCAACGACGCCTTGGGGCACGCAGTGGGCGACCAGGTCTTGATGATGATCGGCCAGCGCATGACCTCAGTTCTGCGCTCTGGTGATGTGGTGGCCCGCATTGGTGGCGACGAGTTTGGCATTATCCTTTATCAGATCGAAGATCCGGAGAGTGCGGCCAGACTGGCGCGCTTGCTGATCGATGCGATTGGCCAGCCGCTTCCTACCGAACCGACGACCAGCCACGTCGGACTCAGCATCGGCATGCTTTTGCTGCCGGCTGACAGCGACGATCCGACCGTATTGCTGCGCCATGCCGACATGGCGATGTATGAGGCCAAGACGCATGGCAAGAATGGCTTCTGGTTCTTCTCGGCGGAGATTGACGCCCGGGTCCGCGGCGAACTGCAGCTCGAGGCCGGCTTGCGCCAGGCGCTGCAGGAGGGCGGACGCGGCTTGTCGGTGGTTTATCAGCCACAACTCTGTGCCCACACCGACCAGTTGCTCGGGGTCGAGGCACTGCTGCGCTGGCGGCAGCCCGATGGCCGGCAGGTTTCGCCGGGGGAGTTCATTCCGGTCGCGGAACAAAGCAGCCTGATTAACGAGCTTGGCGACTGGGTGCTGATTCAGGTCTGCCGGGATCTCGCGACCATGCGCCGCGGCGGTCTCGATTTGCCCAAGGTTTCGATCAATGTGTCACCGCGCCAGTTACGGCGTGGGCCGGGCATGGTCGAAGAGTTTTGCCGAACACTGCTGCGTTTTGGCGAACCCGTCGAGCGTTTTGCCTTTGAGGTGACCGAAAATGCATTAATGGAAGAAGGCGGATCGGTGGTGCTCGAAGCTTTCCACGCCGCCGGGTTTTTGCTCTCGATCGACGATTTTGGTACAGGCTATTCTTCACTCGGCTATCTCAAGCGCTTTCAGGTGAGTGAGATCAAGATCGACCAGAGTTTTGTGCACCACCTGCCGGCCGATGCCGAAGATGCGGCGATTATCAGGGCAGTGGTCCAGATGTCGTGCGCCATGAATATGAAAGTCGTCGCCGAGGGCGTTGAAACGGAAGCTCAAGCCGAGTTTTTGCGTCGTTGCGGTTGTCACATCCTGCAGGGTTATCTGCTTGGTCGCCCAATGCCGCCGGCCGAACTGATAGCCTATGCGGGCGAGCACTGGCCTGCCGCGGACTGAGGTTCGCTCGGCTTGTGGGTATTGGCCGCCGGGTTGAGCAACAGGCCCGTTGTGCGTATCCCGCCATCGAGCAGCGTCGGGAAGCTCTTGCGGCAGGTGGGCCGCTAAACGCCCTTAGTTTTCGCGGGCGCGCATCCCGGATTTTTCAATCACGGCGCTGAAGGCATAGAGCAGGTCGGGGTCGTGCTTGATTCCGCCTTCGCTGACCAGGATGTCCATTACGGCTTGATGCTGGCGGGCCTTGTGGTAAGGGCGGGAAATCGCCATCGCATCGTAACTGTCAGCGAGCGAGATAATCCGCGAATACAGCGGAATAGCACTCTCCTTGAGCCCATCGGGATAGCCGGAGCCGTCGAAGTATTCATGGTGATGGCGGACAATTCGCGCCACGTCGGGCGAGCGCTCGGCGCCGATGGCGAGAACGATTCGCTCACCGATCAGCGGATGCTGCTTCATGCAGGCCCATTCGGTCGCTTCAAATGCTGATGGCTTGCTCAGAATGCTGTCCGGAATGCCGATCTTGCCGATATCGTGAAACTGGGCGCCCAGTGCAAGCACTTCAAGTTCGCTTACCGAGAGGCCGATGTGACAGCCGAGTTCGGTAGAAAGCTGAACGACGCGGTCGGAGTGGAGAC
>JAUYQT010000684.1 GCA_030697085.1 Azonexus sp.
GGCGATGGAAGGCTACCGCGTCGTCACCATGGAATACGCCGCCACCCGCGCCGACATTTTCGTCACCACCACCGGCAACTTCCACGTCATCACCCATGACCACATGGCGGCGATGAAGGATCAGGCCATCGTCTGCAACATTGGTCACTTCGACAACGAAATCGACGTCGCCTCAATCGAGCAGTACCAATGGGAAGAGATCAAGCCGCAAGTCGATCACGTCATTTTCCCGGACGGCAAGCGCATCATCCTGCTTGCCAAGGGTCGTCTGGTAAACCTTGGTTGCGGCACCGGTCATCCGTCCTACGTGATGAGTTCCAGCTTCGCGAATCAGACCATCGCCCAGATCGAACTGTGGAGCGAAGCGCAAAAGGGTTCCAACAAGTACCCGGTCGGCGTCTACACCCTGCCCAAGCATCTCGATGAAAAGGTTGCCCGTCTGCAGTTGAAGAAGCTTAACGCTGTACTTTCCGAGTTAACCGACGAACAAGCCGCCTACATCAACGTCCCCAAGGAAGGCCCGTACAAGGCGGATCAATACCGTTACTGAGTTGCTAGTCATTAGCCGGGAAATGCAAATTTCCCGGCTTTGCTAACCACTAACAACTACTGACTCATCACTAACATGAGCATGAACTCCTTTCACGCACGGCAGAAAAAGCCGCGCCCGCCCCGGGAGCCGTCCCATGAACGGCCGGCCGGGGTTCTACGGGCCGACGCCCTGCTTGTCGCTCAAAAACTCGCGCCCTCCCGTACGGCGGCACAAGGGATGATCAAGTCCGGACGCGTCAGCTGGGCGGGCGGTGCCATCGGCAAGCCTTCTTTGGAATTGCCTGAAAAAACACCGTTGACCGTAGCAGCCGACCCTGACGCCCATTACGTCTCGCGCGGTGGACAAAAACTGGCCGGCGCCCTGGAGCAAAGCGCAATCCACGTCGCTGGCAAAACCTGCCTCGATGTCGGGCAATCGACAGGCGGCTTCACCGATTGTCTGCTGCAGGCCGGCGCCAAACATGTCGTCGGCGTCGATGTCGGCCACGATCAATTGCACTCGCAGCTGCGCCACGCCTCAGCCGTTACGACAATCGAAGGCATCAACTGCCGCGCCCTGAGCGCCGCCGATCTTGGCGACGCCTTTCCACCTGACGGTTTCGACCTGATTGTCGGCGATGTATCCTTCATTTCCATGACGCTGATCCTGCCCCGGTTGCCAGCCTTACTGACCCAGCAGGGCGAGCTGCTGCTCTTGGTCAAACCACAATTTGAAGTCGGGCCAGAAAATATCGGCAAGGGTGGTATCGTCCGTGACCCGACTCTCTATCACGACGTCGAAGCCAAGCTGCGCCATTGCGCCGCCAGCCTCGGCCTTAAGGTCCGCGCCTGGCTGGACAGCCCGATTCAGGGCGGTGACGGTAACCATGAATTCTTCATCTGGTTGAATAAATGAACACTGAAATTTCCATCGAGTTTTTCCCGCCACAAACACCTGAAGGTGTCGAAAAGCTGCGGTCAACCCGCGCTGAGCTGGCAAAACTCAATCCACTATTTTTCTCGGTAACCTATGGTGCCGGTGGCTCGACGCGTGAACGCACCTTCAACGTCGTCAAAGAAATCGCCGCTGAAGGCTTCGATGCCGCCCCCCACTTATCGTGCATCGGTTCAACCCGGGACAGCATTCGAGAAATCCTCGGTGAATACAAAGCAGCCGGCATCAAACGCATCGTCGCCCTGCGCGGCGACCTGCCCTCAGGCATGGCGGAAACTGGCGAGTTTCGTTACGCCAACGAGCTGGTTGAGTTTATCCGCGCCGAAACCGGCGACCGTTTCAGCATCGAAGTCGCCGCCTACCCGGAATGGCACCCGCAAGCGCGCAGCCCAAAAGATGATCTTGAAGCCTTCGTGCGCAAGGTCAAAGCCGGCGCCAACTCGGCCATCACCCAGTACTTCTTCAACGCCGACGCCTATTTCCACTTCGTCAACGAAGCCAGAACCCAGGGCGTCACCATCCCGATCGTCCCCGGCATCATGCCCATCGCCGGCTTCACCAAACTAGCCCGCTTTTCCGACGCCTGCGGCACCGACATCCCGCGCTGGATGCGGAAAAAATTCGAAAGCTACGGCGATGACACGGATTCAATCCGTGCCTTCGGTCTGGATGTCGTCACCGAACTTTGCGAACGCCTGCTTGACGGCGGCGCGCCCGGCCTACATTTTTATTGCATGAACCAGTCGGCATTAACAACAGAAATCTGCCGCCGCCTGAGCAAACGATAGGCGCCACAACACGAAAACCTGGCATACGGGTAAGATTTGAAAATGAACCGTATCGAAACCCTGAAATTAATTTGCGATCAAGCCCAGCAGGGAGAGCTGACATTTCCTACCGGGCTGGATGTTTCGCTAAAAATACTCCGTGTACTCGATGATCCGGACTGCCATATTGACCTTGCCGCCAAGCTGATCCTGGGTGAACCACTGCTCACCGCGCGCATCGTTGCCGTCGCCAATAGTGCGGCCTACAACCGCTCCGGCCAAAAAATTACCGACCTGCGCAACGCCGTTTCGCGAATCGGCCTACGCACTGCGCGCGCCCTCACCGCCGCCATTGCGACCCGACAAATGGCCGGAGCCCCAACCTTCCCCGCGCTACGCACCGCCACCACCCGGCTATGGGAACACACAGCGCACGTCGCGGCACTGGCTCACGTCATTGCTCGCCGAGTCACACATCAAGACGCCGAGACAGCCCTTTTCGCCGGCATTGTCCACGAAATTGGCGGCTTCTACCTGATCTCACGCGCCAAAGATTTTCCCGGTCTACTCGAAGGAGAACCTGCCGACTGGGCCGAACATGCTGAAGCAGAAATTGGCCGGGCGATCCTGCACCGGCTTGCCATCCCTGAGCCCATCATCAGCGCCATTGAAGCAATGTGGGAAGGCTACCTTGCCCTTCCCCCAACCTCACTGGGCGACACCCTTCTTTTGGCCAATGACCTCTCGCCGGTCGCTTCGCCATTATATGAGTCCCGCGAAACCAAAAATCCTGGTGACGCACCCGTCATTGACTCAATCATTGACGAACAAACACTGAGCAGCATCCTCAGCGAATCCGCTGACGAAGTTGAATCACTCACCGCGGCCCTCCGGTTTTAAAGTCGCCACTTTCAAAGTTTTTTGGAGATAAAGGCCGGTTCGGGCCGACTGTGGTACGTCAACTCCGTTACGGTGCCTTGCAAACGTAAAAGGTTGGCACTATCGCAAGGCCTGTGTATAATTCGGCCTCCCTAAGTCGGGTCGGTAGCTCAGTCGGTAGAGCAGC
>JAUYQT010000724.1 GCA_030697085.1 Azonexus sp.
CAACTGACAAAGCCATGACTGAAATGCCAATAACCGGGCGTTATGCCCACTCCCCGTACAACGGAATAACGGAATAACGGCAGGTTTGCAGATTTATTAGATAATCCGCAAACTATCGTCTATTGTTTATCCGTCACGACCGAGAGACTTTTTATGAACACCGATACGATTGATACAGCGATGGCTCGCCGCTTGGTGGAGGCCTGCGCCATTCGGGGGGCCTCGATCATCGGGCGGCCGGGTGGCTGGTCCGTCATGCTCAAGCTGGGTATGTCAGAGAAGCCGCTGGGCGTTCAGCGCACTGACAAGCCGCGTACCTGGCGCAGCCTCGACACTTGCATGGACTACCTCAAAAATGAATTGCACATCGTGCGTGTCGACATGCTCGATGCCAGCAACCACAGCGCTGGCGATGTGACCCGTAGCAGGCGAGCCGATTCGTCAGAACGCATGAAACGCGCCCACGAAGCCGCTGCTTACGATCAGTGGTTTCGTGCCCAGGTGCAGGAATCGATTGACGATCCGCGCCCGAGCATTCCGCATGAGCAGGTTATGGCCGAGTTCGCAGAGCGCCGCACGGCGTTGCTCAAGCGGGCTGGCGGTAAATGATTCGCCTGGTGTGGCGACCGATGGCCTATGAGGACCGTGCATCCATCATGGATTACATCGCCCAGGACAATCCCGCTGCCGCGCTGGAACTGGACGAAGAAATCGAGGATAAGATCAATGCCTTGGTCAGCCATCCAAAGCTTTACAAGCCGGGCCGGATGAAGGGCACGCGTGAAATGGTGATTCGGCCTAACTATGTCGTGGTCTATCGTGAAACTCGCACCGAAGTCACCATCTTGCGAGTGCTGCACGCCGCTCGCCAGTGGCCGTAGCTGACTATTTTTACCTTTTTGGACTTGGGGGAAAAAATAGCCAGTCCGGCATTAGACCTAATCAATTTCCTCCAGCCTCAAGGAACTAATCGGGGCTCAAACTCGAAACGGGTTAGCAGATTTTCGTAACCCGCCGAACGCCGGGCGAGCAAGCCGTTTGTGCCGCCCAGTATTTCCTCGAAGAAGGCTAGCGTCAGGTCGATGGTGGCTGCTTTGACCAGCGGATTCAGGTCGCGCCCGCCGGCGCCCAGGCGGTCGGTGAACATGCTGTGTGAGCCATCGCGAAAGGCGACAAGCGCTTTGCGCGCGCTGCCGGTGGCGGTGAAAACGCGCAGGCGGTCCTGGTAGTCGGAGAGGTAGCCGGGAATCCGGATTTCGTCGCCTGTTGCCGTGATGTGCAGCGTCGGGATGCCGATTGGGCGCACGACGGCCTCCGGGTCAGTCTCGCCGTGAAAGGGGGGCGCGCTGATGATAACGGCGCCGAGGATGCGGCTGTCGCGATAAGTGAGGTTGCCCTGCGGGCGCGAGAATACGGCGCCGGCGGCGAGCAAGGCGGTATTGGCGCCGTAGGAATGGCCGGCAGCGAGGATTCGTGCGGGATCGATCACGCCGGCAAACTGGGGATCGGCGAGCACCGAATCAAGGGCGAAGCCGAGGTCGCGCACGCGGTTGACGGCCTCGGTTTCATTCGCTGCGGATTGCAGCCGGGAGACCATATCCAGCGGGTTGCCGCTCCACAGGCGGCTGTCGCTGCCGGCATGTTGAACGTGCAGGCTGGCATAGCCGCGCGCCGCCCAGTTTGCGCCGAGATAGGAATAGCCTTCGCGCGAACCGCCCATGCCATGCGAGAAGGCGATCAGGGGCACCGGTTCGTGACGCGAGGCTGCGGGCGGCAGATAGAGTTTGACCAGCACTTCGCGCTGACGGTCACGGTCAACCCACTGGAAATACTTGATTTCATAGGCGGCGGGTTGCGGCATCAGCTTGGCTTCAACCAGCGCTGCCTGGTTACGTGCCGACCAGGATTCGACAAAGCCGTTCGCCCGGCCGTCCTGAGTCCCGGCGCAAGCCGTGAGCAGGCTGACGCACGCTGCGATGAGGAGCAATCGGGTCGAACGGTTTATTGCCAGCGGAGAACGCATTTCTGGGATACCCGGTTATTTTTACCTGTTGTCTGAGCATCCAATGGGGCGCAAGTTCAGATTTCAAGCCGGATTGGTTGGATGCGGACGAATAATGCTGATGCTGGCAAGACCAAGCGTTCCGATGATTCGCCAACAATCTGATTCAAGCGTGGTTCAGGCGGATCATGGCAATTGTTGCCATGCCCAGCAACAGCATGGCGTACTGAATAGTGCGGCTGCGGGCATTTTTTTTCGCAGCTTCATGAACGCGGGGTAGGAGGTCGCCAAAGGCAATATACAAAAAACTGGCAGCGGAGATCGCGAGCGCGTAAGGGATGATTGCCTTGGCTTCGGTCAGCAGGTAATAGCCGAGCAGGGCGCCGGGCAGTGTGGTCAGGGCGGAGAGTAAATTCCAGCTGAGTGCCTGCCAGCGGCCGAGGCCGGAAGAGACCAATACCGCATAGTCGCCCATCTCCTGCGGAACCTCATGGGCGATGACGGCCAGCGTGGCAGCGACGCCAACGGCAGGCGAGGTCAGGAAAGCGGCAGCAATGACCACACCATCCACAAAATTATGGAAGGCATCGCCATAAACGATTAGTCGCCCACGTTGCTGGCGCTCATCGCAATCTGCGGCGTGGCAGTGATGCCAGTGACTGAAACGCTCAATAGCCAGCATCAGGCCAAGGCCGGCCAGAACGGTGGCGCCGGCAATTAGCGGCGGCAAGGCCCGGTAGGCCTGTGGCAGCATCCCGAGAAAGGCCGCTGCCAGCATGCTGCCTGCCGAATAGGCCAGCAATGGCGGCAATAGGCGCTCTCGCCAGTGAGACGGGGCGGCGGCGATGAGGGCGGCACCGGCCATGGCGCCGACACTACCCAATGTGGCCAAACCCAATACGGCGATAAATGACATACTAATTTCCGTTAAATATTCGGGTTGACCGCA
>JAUYQT010000738.1 GCA_030697085.1 Azonexus sp.
CAGGATAGCTGCGGATTGCGATTTTTGCCGAGGCAGACGTGGCGGGCTGGATCGGGGATGCAGAAGGAAAAATTGCCGGGGATCGTGCCGCCGTCGGTGAAGCTGTTGCTGGTCAGTTTCATGGATACCTCTCCTGGTTAATCAGCCGCCCTACGTTTGAAGTCGCGGAGGCGGAAGCCGAGTCCCCATAGTGTAGCGAAATATGAGATGGCGCCTAGCGGCACGAGCCAGGCAAGATGGATGGTTCGACCCAGCAGATTGGTTTCCAGCCAGCTTTTTTCGCTGCCCATGGCGAACCAGAGGGTGATGGCCATGATGCACATTGCGATCAAAAGCTTCAGGACAAAAAGGCCCCAGCCAGGCTGCGGCGTATAAATGCCTTGTTGGCGCAGGCCGCGGTAAAGCAGGGCGGCATTCAGGCAGGCGGCGAGGCCAATTGATAAAGCCAGGCCGGCGTGGGCGAGCCAGCCGATGAAGGCAAGATTCATCACCTGTGTGGCGAGCAATGAAATCAGCGCAATGCGGAGCGGTGTCTTGACGTTTTGCCGGGCATAAAAGCCGGGAGCAAGGATCTTGACGAGGATCATCCCGGTTAAACCCACGGCGTAGGCGAGCAGAGCGCTACGGGTTTGCAGGACGTCATTGACCGAGAAGGCGCCGTGGAAAAAAAGCGTCGCAATCAGCGGTACAGCCAGGATGGCGAGAGCGAGGGCGGCCGGGGCGGCGAGTAAGAGCGTGAGGCGTAAGCCCCAGTCGAGCAGTTTGGCGTACTCGTCGTGATTTTCGCTGGCGTGGTAGCGCGCTAGCGAGGGCAGCAAAATGGTACCGAGGGCGACGCCGAGCATGCCTGAGGGAAATTCCATCAGGCGGTCGGCGTAGTAAAGCCAGGAGACGCTGCCGGTCTTGAGAAAGGACGCAAAAATGGTGTTGATCAGCAGGCTGATTTGCGAGACCGAGACGCCGATCAGGGCCGGGCCCATCAAGGTCAAAATACGCCGTACGCCAGGGTCGGCCCAGGCGGCACGCCAATTGATGGATGGCCGGGGCAACATGGCAATTTTTTTCAGGGCAGGAATTTGAATAGCCAGTTGTAACAAGCCACCGATAAAAACGGCCCAGGCCAGCGCCAAAACAGGTGGATCAAAATAGGGCGCGGCAAAGAGCGCCATGCCAATGAAGGCAATATTGAGCAGTACCGGCGTGAAGGCGGGCAGCGCGAAGCGGCTCCAGGTGTTCAATATGCAGCCGGAGAGTGCGACCAGCGACATGAACAGGATGTAAGGAAAGGTGATGCGGGTGAGCGTGACCGTCAGCTCAAACTTGCCCGCATCGGCCGCGAAGCCGGGGGCGGATATCCAGACCAGGATCGATGCGGCGGCGATGCCAATGGCCGTGACGGCAAACAACGCCATCGAAAGCAGGCTGGTGACGTGGTCGACCAGGTTGCGGGTTTCGTCATCACCCCGTTTGTTTTTGTATTCGCCCAGAATGGGGACGAAAGCTTGCGAAAAAGCCCCTTCGGCAAACATGCGGCGGAGCAGGTTGGGGAGCTTGAAGGCGACAAAAAAAGCGTCAGTCGCCAACCCGGCGCCGAAGGTCCGTGCAATCACAAAATCGCGGACGAAGCCGAGAACGCGGGAAAGCAGTGTCATGCCGCTGACTGTGGCCAGCACGCGTAGCAGATTCATGGAGTAGGGTCTTTGGCCTGGATGGCCGATGAAAAGGCGCAATTTTACGCTTCGCCATCGCCGGTGCTAAAACTCAAGATGAATTATCTATATGCGCCGGAAGGCTGGTCTTCGCTGCCGAGCTGAACTCTCTTGGCGACTCGCAATAAGTAGTGGCTTTTTGAGCTGGAAAATTCAGTTGCACCGCAGAGCAGCCGAGGTGCCGTGGAAATGCAAGCCTTTCGCTATGCCTCAGTAACTCTGCGCTGAGGTTTTTAGGCTTGATTGTGCATTGCAGCAAAATGGTATTGACAACGCTGTTTAATGCCCTATACTTGAAATTGTGCACTGCAGCAATTGCTTGTTTCAAGTTGTTGACGCTAACTAATTATCCAACCCTTAAAGGAATTTCACCATGTTGAAAACCAATGATAAATTCGTCGCCGGCAACAAAGCTGCCGTTGATTCACTGTTGACCCTGGTCAATACCTCCCTCAATACCACTGAGCGTCTGGCTGCCCTCAACCTCAACACCGCCCGCGCCTTTTTGGCCGATGGCGCTGCAAACGTCAGCGCTCTGCTGGCCGTCAAAGATCCGCAAAGCCTGATTGCACTGCAAAAGTCGCTGGCCAAGCCGGCACTTGAGCAGGTTTCTGCTTATTCCCGCAGCGTCTACGAAATTCTCACTCAGTCCTCCACTGGTTTGACCCAAATTGTCGAAGGTCAGGTTGTTGAATTGAAGAAGAATTTTTCAGCCGCTGTTGAGCAGTCCCTGAAAAATGCACCGGCTGGTTCCGAAGCTGTTGTGACCGCGATCAAGTCCGGTTTTGCCGCTGCCGACTCTGCTTACGAAAACATCACGAAAGCGACCAAGCAAGCCTCTGCTGTGATCGAAGCCAATGTGGCCACTGCCAAAGAAGCTGCAGTCAAGCTGGTTGCCAAGGCTGCTTAAGTTGTCGCAATAAAACTTTCGAGTTAACACTCGATCTGAAAAACCCGGTGCTGCGGCCCGGGTTTTTTGTTTTTCGGCTCGGCTAGAAGTGAATCTCATCCTCGGCCAAGGCGACAGGCGCATTCGTCAGCCTGTGTGAAATAAATCTCTCCGATTAGATCTGCGCTGACTGAGGGTGATGTTGATGCCAGTCACTGGTGCCAGTATAAAATTTGCAAAAATCGGGACGCGCAATGCGCCCGTTAATTATAAAATTAAACTAAAACAATGGCTTAAGTGCTTCGTTGTCGTTGAAAATATTTAATTTCTTAAAAATTCAGGGTAAATCCACTTATTTTTAAGAAGTTAACATCAATGTTTAGTCAATGAATGGTTAACATGGCCTATGTTTGCAGAGAATGCTGCGCCGCAGCGTTTTTTAACTACATGATTATTAATGATAATTTTTATGTTTAAGTGTTCTGCTCACACTTTTCAACGAAAATCTTCCTGACCCCTGCTGTCAGTTAACTGTAAGTTTCCGCCCCGACACTGCGACGGTGGCTTATTTGCATCAGCAAATGACCCAAATCAATTTTCGGAGGAGATAACAATGGAAGACAGCGGCAAGGCCTACTGGTCAGCTACGTTGGGCTTACTAACCAAGATCATGATCGTATGGTTCCTGGTTTCTTTTGGCGCCGGCATCTTGTTTGTCGATGTGCTGAATAACATCAAGTTGGGGGGCTACCCGCTGGGTTTCTGGTTTGCCCAGCAGGGTTCGATTTATATCTTTATTGCACTGATTTTTTATTACGCGAAAAAGATGGGTGAAATCGACCGCCAATTCGACGTTCACGAAGAATAGGGAGCCAACATGGAACTACAAACACTCATTTACCTGGTGGTCGGCGCAACTTTCGCGCTCTACCTCGGTATTGCAATTTGGGCTCGTGCCGGTAGCACCAGCGAGTTCTACGCCGCCGGTGGTTCGGTTCATCCGATCACCAACGGTATGGCAACTGCAGCAGACTGGATGTCAGCCGCCTCGTTTATTTCGATGGCCGGTCTGATCTCCAACATGGGCTACGGCGGTGGCTTGTTCTTGATGGGCTGGACCGGTG
>JAUYQT010000749.1 GCA_030697085.1 Azonexus sp.
CGGTCCTCTTTGCTAATTACTCCCGGAGATTTTCATGTCCAAACAATTCGACGTCCTCGTTATCGGTGGTGGTCCCGGCGGCTATGTTGCTGCTATCCGTGCGGCACAACTTGGCTTCTCGGCCGCTTGCTGCGAATCCAATCCCTATGCTGACCCAAAGGGCGAGCCGCGTCTCGGCGGCACCTGCCTGAATGTGGGTTGCATCCCGTCCAAGGCGCTACTGCACACCTCGCATTTGTTTGAAGAAGCCGGTCACAGCTTTGAAGCCCAAGGCATCAAGGTTGGCAAGCCGAGCATCGACGTGCCGGTGATGAAGGGCCGCAAGGACACCATCGTGACCCAGCTGACGTCTGGCATTAAAGGCCTGTTCAAGAAGAACAAAGTAACGTTGCTGCTCGGTCATGGTTCCTTTGTCGCCAAAGAAGGCGATCTGTGGAAGGTCAAAGTAGGTGATGAAGAAGTGCTGGCCAAACAGGTCATTGTGGCGACCGGCTCCAAAGCGCGGCATTTGCCGAATCTTCCGGTCGACCAGAAAATTGTCATGGATAACGAAGGCGCGCTGAATCAAGAGTCCGTGCCGAAGAAACTGGCCATTATTGGTGCCGGCGTGATCGGTCTGGAAATGGGTTCGGTCTGGCGCCGCGTCGGAGCAGAAGTCACCATTCTTGAAGCCATGCCGGATTTTCTCGCCCTTGCCGATCAGGACGTTGCCAAGGAAGCCGCCAAGCTGTTTGCCAAGCAGGGTTTGAACATTCAGACCGGCGTCAAGATTGGCGAGATCAAGGCGAGCAAGAAGGGCGTTTCGATTGCTTATGACGATAAAGATGGCAAGGCGCAAAAGTTGGATGCCGATCGTCTGATCGTGTCCATCGGCCGCGTGCCGAATACCGATGGCTTGAATGCTGAAGCGGTTGGCCTGAAGCTGGATGGTCGTGGCTTTGTTGAGGTTGATGGCCATTGCAAGACCAACCTGCCGGGTGTTTGGGCCGTCGGCGACGTGGTGCGTGGGCCGATGCTGGCGCACAAGGCAATGGAAGAGGGTGTGATGATTGCCGAGCTGATGGCTGGCCAGGCGGGACATTGCAATTTCGACACCATTCCCTGGGTTATCTACACCGCGCCGGAAATCGCCTGGGTCGGCAAGACCGAGCAGCAGTTGAAAGCCGATGGCGTGGCTTACAAGGTTGGCAAGATTCCGTTCCTGGCCAATGGCCGGGCGCTGGGCATGGGCGAGCCGTCCGGCTTCGTCAAAATGCTGGCGTGTCAGCAGACGGATCGCATCCTGGGCGTCCATATCATTGGTGCCAACGCTTCCGAACTGATTTCCGAGGCCGTGGTGGCGATGGAATTTGGGGGGGCTTCCGAAGATCTGGCTCGTATCTGTCACGCGCATCCGACTTTGTCGGAAGCGGTGCATGAAGCGGCGCTGGCTTGCGACAAGCGTCCGCTGCACTTCT
>JAUYQT010000248.1 GCA_030697085.1 Azonexus sp.
ACGAATCCGCGCCCCTTCACTAAACGCCGCTTTGTGACTCGGGTAAAAACTGAAAAAGCGCAGCGTCAGTTCGCCACTTTCATCGCTCGCCTTAACCACCATCTGCCGGCGCGGATGAAGCTGGACTTCACTCGACTGAACGACAACTTCAACCTGCACCGGCTCACCCCACGGGGCGCGGGCCACCGGCGTCACCCGGGTTTCATCTTCGTAACGCAGCGGCAAATGCACCAGCAAATCGGCCTCACAATGGAGGCCGATCTTGGCGAGTTTTTTGCGCAAGGCCTCCGAGGCGCGAATAAGCGGAGAAGCGTGAGGCGATACGGAAGCAGAAACAGGGGCGGGCGCCCCGTGGGCACTCATCAGCCGATGAACATCACCGCATCAGCTTCAACCAGCGCGCCCCGCGGCAGCTCCTTGACGCCCACTGCCGCCCGCGCCGGGAAGGGCTCGCTGAAATAGCGCGCCATCGTTTCGTTAACCTTGGCAAAATTGCCGAGATCGGTCAGAAAAACGTTGAGCTTGACGACATCAGCCAGCGAACCACCCGCCGCCTCCGCCACAGCCTTGAGATTGTCGAAGACGCGAACGATTTGCGCCTCGATCCCGTCTACCATTTGCATCGAAGTCGGATCAAGGCCGATCTGCCCGGACATATAAACGGTGTCACCGACACGCACCGCTTGCGAGTAGGTGCCGATGGCAGCCGGTGCGTTGGCAGTAGAAATAATGGTCTTGGCCATAAGAAGCGTCCTGTCTGTAAATTTCAAAAACCTTATTTTAGCCTTGGTAGCCCATGAACCCACGTATCGAATCCCTGGAAAAAATGCTCAACGGCCCGCGCGACGGCGCCCTGCTCCGCTTCTCACTCGGTAACGAATACCTCAAGACCGACGACCCCGCCAGCGCAGCAAAATACTTCCAGCAAGCGGTCGACCGCGACAATCATTATTCCGCGGCCTGGAAAGCGCTGGGCAAGGCGCTGGCCCAAGCCGGCCAGCATGTCGAAGCGCTCGCCGCCTATGAGCGAGGAATTGCCGTAGCGGAAGCCAGGGGCGATATTCAGGCGGCCAAGGAAATGACTGTTTTCGCAAAACGAATTCGCAATGCGCTGAACGACTAGTCCTGCGTTTCGCCCATCAGCCGGCAAATGAAACCGAGGCATTGTCATCACCGGCAAGGCGCAGTGATAACGGGCGCCATGGCGAGGATTTGCCGCCGATTCCCTTTAAGCCCGACAGACTGCCGGGCACCCTGATTACTGCTTAGCCCCTTTGAGCGGCACCAGTACGCTTTCAATACCCAACTCCCGAAGCTTCGCCTGGGCTCGTTCAGCCTCCTGACGAGTGCGGAATGGGCCAACCTGAACGCGGGTTTCGAGGCTTGATTGAATGCCGCTCAAGGTCAGCTTGGCGTGCAACTCCTCGGCCCGCTCGGGGCTGGTAAAAACCCCCGCTTGCAGCAGAAAGCCGGCGAACAGGCGCTGCGGCATCGGCATTGCCACCGGAGGCTGGGACTCAATGACCCGGAGTGATGGGCGAGCGGGTTTGGCCATGGCTGGCGGTGCTTCGATTTCGACGCTTGGCGAGGCAGTGGCTTCAGGCACCGGGGGCGTTAATGGGCGAACGCGGGTTTGCGTCGGCGGCGGGGATGGCGGCGCGAATGTCGGGGGTTTGCTAATAGCTGCGGTCAACGGCCTGATCGGGCGCTTTTCTGACGATGGCGCCGGCTCGGCCTCGACGACGGCTGACGGGGCTTCAATCACCGGCGCTGCGGGTGCTTCAGCCACGGGTTCTGAAGCGATCGACGTCGGCGGCTCGGGCAAATCGGTGGCCTGGGTGACGGGTTGCGTCACTTCCTTTTTTGGCGCTACGGGAACCGGACGGGTGAAAACCGGTGCTTCAGGCTCTTCCGATGTCGTGGACAAATAGTCGAAAAAAGCCAGCATACCCAGCAGGCTGGCGACCAGCACGCCAGCCACCATCAGACGTTTGACCAATGTGCCGCGCATGTCGCTGGCGTTGGCGTTGGCGTTGGCTTCTTTCTCGGGCACTTCAGGCTTTTTTGTCACACTTGACCTCACTGCACTTGGCTTTTAGCCAACGCGACAACTAGCTCGGCCTCAGCCCGGGCAATGCCGCAACGGTCGGCAATCATCACCGAATCGTAGCCTGCCGCCGCCATTTGCATGGCATCACCATAAATTGGCGAGATGGATTGTGCCGAGTGAAGATGCGCCACTTCCTGTTTCATATCATCCCGCAGCGCGGCCAGTTCGCCACGAATGGCGTCAACTTCCTCACGCAACTGGGCCATTTCCTGCTCGAGACCTTGGCGCAGCACGTCTTCGGCCAGGCCATTGGCCGCTCGCTCCCAAGTTTCGCCAGGTTCAGCTCCAGCATCAATCGTGCTCGACAATTGCGCATCAACCTCTCGCAGCACGGGCTCGCCTTCAGCGGGACGGCCAGCCGACAATACCGACGGTTGGGCTTGGCTACGCAGCCGGTGCATGCGTAACGCGACAAAAACCATGTAGATCGCGACCAGCGTAATCAGGATGATGACGCCTTCGCGGACCCCCAGCGTCATTCCTCCCAATTCCAGCGCTGGCATCTGGCTTGTGCTCACGAAGGCCTAGAAGCCCGCCGAATACTGCAGGCCGAGAATATGGGCGCTACTATCGTATGCGCCACGCAGGATGCTGCTATTTTTGCTCTGCTCGATGCTCGTCTCCTTGACATAGAGGTAGGCGTAACCGAGATCAACCTTGCCGGTCTTGCCGGCGCTCCATTGGCTGCCCAGCGAGAGCCAAAGACGATCGTTGTCGGGCACGCGGGCGGTACGGTTGGCGTCACTCACGGGCGACCGATCATAGGCAAGTCCAAACTTCAGCTTCAGGGCATCGCTCGATTTATAGGCGGCACCCCAGGCAAGACGCCATGAGTTGCCGTAATTAAAGGCTTCCGAATCAAGTAGCGCGCCGCTATTGCGGTTCGTGACATTAAGCGATTGCAGCGTATTCCAGCGTGTGTATGAAAGATCGCCCATCGCCTCCCAGCGGTCGGAAACCTGCTGCCAGACTGAGAGAATAAAGGTATCCGGCAATTTGACGTCAGCCCGAATCGGCAGCACGCCGTTCCCCGTTCCTTCCAGCCGGTAATCAATGGCTGAGCGATAGGAAATACCTACCCGCATGGCTGGCGACAGCGTAAATAGCGCACCTGCATTCCAACCCCAGGCGCGGTCATCGCCTTTCAACTGTGAATTCAAGCGGGTCAGTTCGGCATCGATGGTCTGGTAATTGACGCCAAAACCGAGCGACACCTTGTCGTTCAAGCGATAAGCGATTGAGGGATTGTAATTGACCGTCTTGATCTCGGATTTAATCGACTGAACGCGACCGATCCAGTTTGAATTTTCATATTCGGTCGCCAGGCCAAACGGCGCCGAAATCCCCAGGCCAAGGAATAACTTGGGCGACAACTGCCAAGAGGCATAAAGATTTGGCACGACAGCCCAACTGCCGGCATCGCCACCGTTGCCGCCGCCAGCCAATGGATCACCGCTTGAACTACTGTTCTTGAACTTGTAGCTTGGCCCAACGCCCGTCATACCGGCCGATAAATGAATTCCCGGCAATTGCGTTAGCCCGGCCGGATTGAAAAATACGGTACTGGCATTGTCCGCAATGGCGGCCGAGCCGGCGTAAGCGGTTCCCAGACCGCTGGCATTTTGCTCCCAAAGCTGGAAGGCGGCAGCCGAGGCGGTGCCGGAAAAGATGGCCAGCAATAGGGCGGGCACAGTGCGCAGCGTCAGTGATTTCATTGCTTTGTTCCTGGAAAGGCGTGCTAATTGAATAACTGCGTGATTTTATTACAATTCCGCCCGCTCTTCGGCGGGAACCTCACGCTTGTTGCCGTCAGTATCAATCGCCACATAGGTGAGCTCAGCTTCGGTGACTTTGACAATAATCGGGTCGCTGTAATTTCGCTCCGCATAAACCTCAACTTTGACTGTAATCGAGGTTCGACCAACGCGTTCGATGTCGGCGTAAAGGCTGACAATATCGCCGACCGAAACCGGCTGTTTGAAGAGAAAAGAATTGACTGAAACCGTCGCCACCCGACCACGCGCCCGGCGCATGGCGGGAATGGCGCCCGCCACGTCAACCTGAGCCATCACCCAACCGCCAAAAACATCGCCGTTTTGATTCAGATCGGCCGGCATGGGCACGACACGCAGCGTGGAATGCCGGGAAGGAAGCGTGATGCGGTCAACGGTCATTTTTGGCTCAAATTCAAAATAAAGATGGATTTTCGCGGAAAGCGGCCAGTTTTCATATACTGGCGAGCAAACCCCATAAAACGATCAGGACCACCCCCCACATGCGTCGCGCCTCCGCCTTACCCAAACCACCCGCGGGTCAGCCGCTGGCCGAAACCCATATCTGGCTGACACTGCGCACGCTATTTCCTTACCTCTGGGCCTACCGCTTGCGGGTCATCGCAGCCCTCGCCTGTCTGGTCGCCGCCAAAGTAGCCAACGTCGGCGTGCCGCTCATTTTCAAGGAAATGATTGATGGCCTGACGCCGGGCCAGCAAGCCCTGGCGCTGCCAGTCTTGCTGCTTGGACTCTACGGCGCACTGCGCTTTTCGACCGCGCTTTTTACCGAATTACGCGAAATTCTCTTCGCTCGCGTCACCCAGCGCGCCGTGCGGCAAGTGGCGCTGGAAGTCTTCCGTCACCTGCACGCACTGAGCCTGCGCTTTCACCTCGAGCGCCAGACCGGCGGCGTCTCGCGCGATGTTGAACGCGGCAGCCGCTCGATCTCCAGCCTGATTTCCTACACGCTTTACTCGATCCTGCCGACGCTGGTCGAAATCGGCCTGGTCCTCGGCATCCTGTTCGTCAAATACGACGTCGGATATGTACTGATCACACTGGTTTCGCTGGTCAGCTACATCATTTTTACCGTCAAGGTGAGCAATTGGCGCATCGATATCCGCCGCACTGTCAATGAAAACGACTCCGCCGCCAATAGCCGTGCGGTCGACAGCTTGCTCAATTACGAAACGGTCAAATACTTCAACAACGAAGCCTGGGAAGCGCGCCGATACGACGAGCAAATGCTCAAGTGGGAAAACGCCGCAACCAAGAGCCAGACCACGCTGGCCTTCCTCAACCTCGGCCAGCAGGCGATCATCGCCCTCGGCGTCACCGCGATGATGTGGCGGGCAGCGAGCGGTGTCGTCGCCGGTGAAATGACCATCGGCGACCTCGTGCTGGTTAATGCCTTCCTGATTCAACTTTATGCGCCGCTCAACTTTCTCGGTATTGTTTATCGTGAAATCCGCCAGGCCCTCACCGATATCGAGCGCATGTTCCAGCTGCTGCAGCAAAATCGGGAAATCGCCGATGCGCCGGACGCTCATGAGTTGCCGGCCGGACCGCTGGAAATCAGCTTCGCTGCCGTTAATTTTGGCTACGAGCCAGACCGCCAGATCCTCAAAAACGTCAATTTCTCCATCGCACCCGGCAAAACAGTCGCTGTCGTCGGCCATTCCGGCGCCGGAAAATCAACCCTTTCACGCCTGCTTTATCGCTTTTACGACGTGACTGGCGGCAGCATCCGCATCAACGGTCACGACCTGCGTAGCTTGAAACAAGCCAGCCTCCGCGCTGCAATCGGCATCGTGCCGCAGGATACGGTGCTCTTCAACGACAGTATTTTCTACAACATCAATTACGGCCGGCCCGATGCCTCACCGGAAGAAGTCTATGGCGCCGCCCGCGCTGCGCAATTGCACGACTTCATCGAATCGCTGCCACAAAAATATGAAACCCGAGTCGGCGAACGCGGCCTGAAACTCTCGGGTGGCGAAAAGCAGCGCGTCGCCATCGCCCGCGCCTTGCTGAAAAATCCGCCCATCCTGATTTTTGACGAAGCCACTTCGGCCCTCGACTCTGCCACCGAACGCGCCATCCAGAGCCAACTCGAATTTGCCGCCCTCGGTCGCACCACGCTGACCATCGCCCACCGCTTATCAACGGTGATGAACGCTGATGAAATTATTGTCATGGGCGACGGCCAAATTATTGAACGTGGGCGCCACAGCGCGCTGCTCGCCGCTGACGGGCAATACGCCCGAATGTGGACGCTGCAGCAGCAAGAAGAAAGCGACAGCACAACCCATTAACACTATCACTTTGGTTTTATACTGCTCGTCGCCGAGTACGCCCTGCCTATGACCGACGCCCTCCAAACCCCTCTCCGACGCAGCAAATTTACGCCCTGGCTATTACCCGCCAGCGTTTTTCTATTGCTAACCATTGCCACACTGATCCTCTGGCAATGGCAAACCCAAGTCCAGAGAGAGGCAGACGAGTTTTCGGATAGCCAGGAAAGCGCAGCAATCACCACGGAAATTCGCGATCGGCTGCGCTTGAATGCACAGTTTTTAAGCTCACTGCAAGCCTTCGCCACTGCCAATCCGGGGCAGACTTTGCAAAGTTGGCGACGCTACGCCGAGAAAATCGATATCAGTGCCAGCCCCTCCGGGCTTTTCGCCTTTGCCTACGCGCCAGTAATTCAAACAAGCCAGGTCGAAAACTTTATTTTTTCGACGCGTCCTCAGGTTGACCGCAGCAATTTCCAGATCTTCCCCAAATCGAGCGGCGCCAGCGTTGCACCACTGGTCTTTATCGCAACGCAACAAGCCACTCCGCATCCGGCTATCGGTTTCGATCTGCTATCCGAACCGACCCGGCGCCAGGCAATCCAGATGGCTACCGATACACGGGATATCGCACTTTCGGGCCAGGTCGAACTGATCGGCGATCAGGCAAGTCAGGGTCCAGCTTTCATGATGGTGCACGCACTTTACGGCCCCGGCTTGCCGCTGGCCAATGTACTCCAGCGGCGCCAGGCTTTTTCCGGCATTGTGCTGACGGCCTTTTACACTGACGCCTTTTTTTCTTTGCTCAAACATGGCGACAAACGCCGTCTGGCTCTGCAAATATTTGACGAAAATTTAAGTAGCGATAGCACGCCAAATCAGCCAACACTAATTTACGACTCCGCCCCAAACTTTGTAGCCATGCCGGACAACCGTTTGTTACATCACGAAATCGACTTCGGCGGACGTAACTGGATTCTTAAATTTCGTCCCAACAACCATTCCAATCAAGCCGAAGGGCTCGATCTTCCCAAGGTCATCCTCTTCGGAGGAATGCTCGTCAGCAGCTTGGTAGCTCTACTGATTTGTTACCTGAGCACGCACCGCCAGCGTGCCGAACGCTACGCCCACAAGGTCACCCAGGAATTACGCCAGCACCGCGACCATCTGCACGAGCTGGTTGCCGAACGCACAGCGCGCCTCGATGCCGCATTAAAACGGGTTCTCGCAAGCAATCAGGCAAAAACCGAGTTTCTCGCCAACATGTCGCATGAACTGCGCACGCCAATGCATGCTGTCTTGAGCTTTGCCCAACTCGGCGTTGAGCGAGCCGACAGCATTGAGCAGCCAAAACTGAATCAGTATTTTCGGCGCATCGAACAAAGCGCAACCCGCTTGCTTGGCCTGATCAATGAACTGCTCGACCTATCGAAGCTTGACTCAGGCCGCATGGGTCTTTTGCTGACTCAAACCGACATGCAGTTATTAATTCGCCAAAGCATCGAACAGGTTGAATCCTTGCTGATCACCCACCAGTTACAAATTGAGCTACATGCCTTATCGACAGACTGCATGGTGCCAGTCGACACAAAGCGAATGGCACAGGTAATTTTCAATCTGCTTTCCAATGCCATAAAATTTTCGCCCCGACAGAGCATTATCCGTATCGAACTTGACGCTTCCGAACTGCCATTTGGCCGCCGTGCGGATGATGACGGCAGACAACCCGCACTCACTATTCGCTTTATCGATACCGGGATAGGCATTCCTGAAGAGGAACTGGAAAGTATCTTCGACAAGTTCGAACAAAGTAGCGCCACGCGCAATGGTGCTGGCGGCACCGGATTGGGTCTGGCCATCAGCCGTGCCATCGTTACCCAGCACCGCGGCACCATTGTCGCGGAGAACAACATCGGGGGCGGAGCCTGCTTCACCCTGACCCTACCCAAAAACAACCAGACAGAAGACGCGTAATGACCACTAAAACTCAGCTTCTTGCAGTAGATGACGAGCTTCTGAATCTCGAAATTCTGTTTGAATATTTTGACGATGAAGCGGCACTCTCACTGCAAACGGCTAACGGTGGCGAAGCCGCCTGGCAATTACTGCAAAATCCCGAGAACGACTTTAAAGCAATCCTGCTCGATCGTATGATGCCGGGTCTGGACGGCATCGGTTTGCTCAAACGAATCAAGACTGACCCGCGCTTGGCCGGCATCCCCGTCATCATGCAGACGGCCGCTAATTCAGCGGCGCAAATCCGCGAAGGACTTGAAGCCGGCGCCTACTATTATCTGACCAAGCCCTACCGGCGCGATAACCTGCTGGCAATCGTGCACGCAGCGCTCATTGACGCCGAAGCACGTGACGCACTACGCCGGCAATTACATAGCCATATTAATTCGCTGCAATTTCTCAAGCAGGCGGAGTTTTCGATTCGCACGGTTGACGAAGCATCGCAACTCGCGTCATTCATTGCTCAGGCTTGCCCCAATGCCGAGATGGTGGTGATGGGTATTTCTGAACTACTGATCAACGGGGTCGAGCACGGCAATCTAGGTCTTACCTATGCCGAGAAATCGAACCTTAAACGTAATGACAGCTGGCGTCCTGAGATCGAACGTCGCGCGGCACTCAGCATGAATCTCGGCAAAGAGGTAAAACTGAACTTTCAGCGCGACGATAATCAGATCACACTACGCGTCGCCGATCAGGGAGATGGATTCGATTGGCAAAAATTCCTTGAAATCGATCCAGAACGTGCTTTTGATCCAAATGGACGCGGTATCGCGCTGGCTCGCCTTCTAAGCTTCAGCACGCTAACCTACGAAGGTTGCGGCAATATCGCAATTGCGACGATTAACTGCTCGACCAATAACATATAAAAAATCATGCCCCTGCAATTACCAAAAATGAAGGTCCTGGCGGTCGATGACAATCGAACCAATTTGCACATTCTGCAGGTCTTTCTAAAAAAACTCGGACATCAAGTCATTCTTGCCGAAAACGGCCAGCAGGCAGTGGAGCGCTTTCAGAGCGAGGCACCGGATCTCATCCTGCTCGATATCATGATGCCCGTAATGGATGGTTTCGAGGCGGCACGGCGCATCAAGGCCATGCCCCAGGAGCGCTGGACGCCGATCATTTTTCTTTCAGCGCTAAACCGTGATGAAAACCTGGTGGAAGGCCTTGAGGCCGGTGGCGATGACTACCTGACCAAGCCTATTAATTTTGTCGTGCTCGAAGCGAAACTGCGCTCAATGCAGCATTCGCTGACCCTGCAGCAAGCGTCAATTGATGCTTTACGTCGC
>JAUYQT010000185.1 GCA_030697085.1 Azonexus sp.
CGCCGGAAAACGGCGAAATCCGCTGGCAAGGCGAGTCGATCAAGACCTTATCTGAAGAATTCCGCGCTGATCTGTGCTATCTCGGCCACCTGAATGCCATCAAGGAAGAATTGACGCCGCTGGAAAACCTGTTGGCGGCAGCGCGTATGGCGGATGAAACACTCTCGGAAGACGACGCGCTCGACGCGCTGGAACAGGTTGGCCTGGCCGGTCGCGAGGATCTGGCCTGCCGCTATCTCTCGCAAGGCCAGAAGCGACGCGTCGCGCTGGCCCGGCTGGTCAAGGAAAAGCGTCCGCTGTGGATTCTCGACGAACCCTTCGTGGCGCTTGACGTGGCTGCGGTCGACTGGCTGGCTGGCATCATTTCCGGTCACTTGCAGCGTGGCGGTCTGGCCGTGATGACGACGCATCAGCATGTCGACATTGCCGCCGGCGCAATCCGCGAACTGCGGCTCAGTTGATGGACGTTTCCTGATGCTGAAAATTGTCACTGCGGTGATCCGCCGCGATCTCAAGTTGGCCATGCGGCGGCAGGCGGATATCGTCTCGGCGATTTTCTTTTTCATCATCGTGGTCAGCCTGTTTCCGCTCGGCATCGGGCCGGAACCGGATCTGCTGCGCAAACTGGCTCCCGGCGTGCTGTGGGTGGCCGCCCTGTTGGCAACGATGTTGTCGCTGCCCCGGCTGTTTGCCGACGATCATCGCGACGGCACCTTGGAACAACTGGCCCTTTCGCCCTACCCGCTCGGCCTGGTCGTTACCGGCAAAGTGATCGCTCACTGGCTGGTCTCCGGCCTGCCGCTGGCGTTGATCGCCCCGGTGCTCGGCCTGCAGTTCGATCTCTCGGTCGATGCGCTGATTATCCTGACCGGCGCCATCCTGCTCGGCACGCCGGCGCTGTCCGGCATCGGCGCTATCGGCGCGGCGCTGACGCTGGGTTTGCGCGGTGGCGGTGTGCTCCTTTCACTGCTGGTGTTGCCACTTTACATCCCGGTGCTAATATTCGGCGCCGGCGCAGTCGATGCCACGGTGGCCGGTCTCGGGGGGGAAGGTCACCTTTCCCTGCTCGCCGCCCTGACTTTTGCCTCACTTGGCTTCGCCCCCTGGGCAACAGCCGCTGCCTTGAAGATCGCCCTCGAATGAAAGATCGCTTCAATCTCTACCGCTTCGCCTCGCCAGCCACGTTTTACCCGCTGGCTGGCCGGCTGATTCCGTGGTTTACCGCGCTCGCGGTCATTTTCGGCCTGGCCGGGTTGTGGATCGGCATGCTCGTCGCGCCAACCGACTTCCAGCAGGGCGAAGGTTACCGGATCATTTTCATCCACGTTCCGGCCTCCTGGATGTCGATGTTCATCTATTTGGTGATGGCCTTCTGGGCCGCCATCGGCCTCGCCTTCAACACCCGGCTGTCGGGCATGATGGCGCAGGCGCTGGCCCCGACCGGCGCGCTGATGGCCTTTATCTCGCTATGGACCGGCGCCCTCTGGGGCAAGCCGATGTGGGGCGCCTGGTGGGTGTGGGATGCCCGCCTGACTTCCGAGCTGATCCTGCTCTTTCTTTATATCGGTTATATGGCGTTGACCGCAGCCATCGACGACGTCCGCCGTTCCGACAAGGCCGGCGGCCTGATGCTGCTGGTCGGCGTGGTCAATATCCCGATCATCTATTTTTCGGTCAAATGGTGGAATACCCTGCACCAGGGCTCCAGTATCAATCTCGGCAAATCATCGATGGCGACCACCATGCTCTGGGGCATGTTGCTGATGGCGTTTTGTTTCTGGATGTATTCGATCGCCGTCTCACTGGTCCGCGCCCGCAGCATCATGCTTGAACGTGAGCGCCACACCGATTGGGCGAAAACCCTGCTGACGGGAGACGGCAAATGATCCACTGGAACAGTTTTGCCGACTTTGTCGCCATGGGCGGCTACGGTTTCTACGTCTGGGGCTCCTTCGGCCTCACGGCCTTGATCATGTTGATTGAACCGATTGTGGCAGTACGCAATCAAAAGACCCTGATCGCGCGCTTGAAGCGCCAATTGCGTGCTGAAGCGCGCGCTGACCAAAGGAATACCGCGGCATGAAATCCCGTCACAAAAAGCTGGCCCTGATCGGTGGCGCTCTCGCCATCATTGGCATCATCGCGGCGCTGGTTCTCAATGCGCTGAACAGCAATATCGCCCTCTACATCACGCCGACCGACATCGCTGCCGGCAAGGCGCCGCAGGACAAGATCTTCCGCATCGGCGGCGTGGTCAAAGAAGGCAGTATCAAACGCCAGGCTGACGGCGTGACCATTGCCTTCATCATGACCGACACCGAAAAAGACATCGCCGTACATTACAAGGGCATCCTGCCCGACCTCTTCATGGAAGGTAAAGGTGCCGTCGCTCAAGGCAAACTGGTCGCCGACGGCAGCTTTGCCGCCAGCGAAGTGCTCGCCAAGCATGACGAAAACTACATGCCACCGGAAGCCGCTCAGGCGGTGAATGATGCGCAGGCAAGGGCGGCCGCCGCTGCTGCTGGCGCAAGTCCGGTCAGCAAGCCGGGTTATTAAAAGCCAGTCATCAAATTGATCCGCTAAGGTAAACATGATCCCCGAACTCGGTAATTTCGCTCTCATTCTCGCGGCCATCGTCGCCCTCATTCTCGGCACCTTGCCGCTAATCGGTGCCCATACCAACCGGCTGGCCTGGGTCGCAGTCGCCCGCCCGGCTGCCAGCGCAATGGCTTTGCTGGTTACTTTCTCCTTCGTTTGTCTGGCCCACGCCTTTGTCACCAACGACTTTTCGGTGGTCTACGTGGCCCAGCATTCCAACTCCTTGCTGCCGCTGCAGTACCGCATCGCCGCCGTCTGGGGCGGGCATGAAGGCTCCTTGTTGCTCTGGATGCTGATGCTGACCTGGTGGGCTTTCGGCGTTGCCATGCTCTCCCGCCAACTGCCCGATAGCATGGTCGCCCGCGTGCTCGGCACGCTTGGTCTGGTCGCTTTTGGTTTCATGCTCTTCATCCTGATTACTTCGAACCCGTTCGACCGCCTGTTGCCTGGCGCTGCCGAGGGCAAGGATCTCAATCCGCTGCTGCAGGATTTCGGTCTGATCATCCACCCGCCTCTGCTTTATATGGGCTATGTCGGCTTCTCGGTGGCGTTCGCTTTTGCCATCGCCGCCCTGCTTTCCGGTCAGCTTGATGCGGCCTGGGCACGCTGGTCGCGGCCGTGGACGATGGCCGCCTGGGTCTTCCTGACGCTCGGTATCGCCATGGGCTCATGGTGGGCTTATTACGAATTGGGCTGGGGCGGCTGGTGGTTCTGGGATCCGGTTGAAAACGCTTCCTTCATGCCCTGGCTGATTGGCACGGCGCTGATTCACAGCCTGGCCGTTACCGAAAAGCGCGGCAGTTTCAAAAACTGGACGGTACTGCTGGCGATTTCCGCCTTCTCGCTATCGCTGCTCGGCACTTTCCTCGTGCGTTCGGGCGTCCTGACTTCAGTGCACGCCTTTGCCACCGACCCGACGCGCGGTATTTTCATCCTCATTTTCCTGGTGGCGGTGATTGGTAGTTCGCTGACCCTGTTCGCCTGGCGGGCGCCGAAAGTGGGCCTGGGCGGACGCTTCGGTCTGGTCTCGCGCGAATCACTGCTGCTGACCAACAACGTGCTGCTCGTCGTTGCCTGCGCCACCGTCTTGCTCGGCACGCTTTATCCGTTGCTGATCGATGCCTTGGCCATTGGCAAAATCTCGGTGGGGCCACCGTATTTCAATGCGGTATTCGTCCCCGTGATGACCCCTGTTCTGTTCCTGATGGCAGTTGGCCCCTTTGCCAACTGGAAAGAGGCTTCGATTCCTGAAATCCTGCGCACGCTGCGTTGGGCCTTTGTCGCCGCAGTGATCGTTGCCATTGCCCTGCCCTTCGTTTATGGCGCCTGGACACCGTTGACCGCACTCGGCCTGTTGCTCGCCACCTGGGTCACGCTGGCCTCGCTGGTCAACTTTGTCGGGCGGGTGCAACAAACCCGCGCCGGACGCTCCTTCCTGAGCGCTGCGTTCAATCAGCCGCGTAGTTTTGTCGGTATGAATATCGCCCACGTCGGCATCGCGGTCTTTGTTGTTGGCGTCACCATGGTGAGCAGTTTCGAGGAGGAAAAAGACGTCAAGATGGCGCCCGGCGAAACGGTGACGGTGGCGGGTTATACCTTTACCTTCAACGGCGTCAGGAGTGTGCAGGGGCCGAATTATCTGGCTTTCCAGGGCGATTTCGATCTTGCGGTCAACGGTAAATTCCAGCGCAAAATGAATCCGGAAAAGCGGACCTATCAATCCTCTTCCATGCCGATGACCGAAGCCTCGATTGACGCCGGCCTGCTGCGTGATGTCTATGTTTCGCTCGGCGAACCGATCGATCGCAACCAGCCAGAAGCGGAGTGGGCGGTGCGTGTCTATTACAAACCCTTTGTCGACTGGATCTGGGGCGGCTGTATCTTGATGGCACTGGGCGGCCTTTTCGCCATGCTTGATCGTCGCTACCGCATCAAATCCCGCGCTTCGGCAACGGTGACCACCCCAGCAGGAAGCCAACAAGCATGAATCGTTATTTCTGGATCCTCGGCGCCTTTGTCGCGCTGGTCGTATTACTGGCGGTTGGCCTTGGTCTCAATCCGCGTGACGTACCTTCGCCGCTGGTCGGCAAGCCGGCTCCGGCCTTTACGCTGCCGGTACTTGCCGCGCCGGAAACAACGCTCAGCCCGAAAGACATGCAGGGCAAAGTCTGGCTGCTTAACGTCTGGGCCTCGTGGTGTGTTTCGTGTCGTCAGGAGCACCCGGTACTGGTCGAGTTCTCAAAGAAATCAGACGTGCCCCTGCTCGGCCTCAATTACAAGGAGGTGCGTGGCGATGGCAGTTTTGATATGGGCAAGATGCCGGCGGATGAAGAAAAGGCACTCGCTTTTCAGCGTGCCAACCAGTGGCTTTCTCAGCACGGCAATCCCTACACCGCGACGATCATGGATCTTGATGGTCGAGTCGGTATCGACTACGGCGTTTATGGCGTGCCGGAAACTTACGTCATCGACAAGGCCGGCGTCATTCGCATGAAGCATACCGGCCCGATTACGCCGGATGTGTTGAGCCAGAAAATCATGCCGCTGCTTGTGGAGTTGAACAAATGATCGGCCGCAACCTGAGGTTTGTCCTCGTTTTTGCCGCATTTATCGGGTTGACCGCAGCCTTGCCTGCTGCAGCCGAAGAAGCCGCCACGTTGGCGGCTGATCCGGTCGCTGAAAAACGTCTGCTCGAGTTATCCAACGAACTGCGTTGCCTGGTTTGTCAGAACCAGACGATTGCCGATTCGAACGCCGAACTGGCAGTCGATTTGCGCCGCGAAATCCGCGGCATGATCCAGGCCGGTAAGAGCAATCCGGAAATCATCGATTTCATGGTCGTGCGTTATGGCGATTTTGTCCTTTATCGGCCGCCCGTCAAGGGCATCACTTTATTGCTTTGGGGCGGTCCGCTCGCCCTCATGCTGCTTGGAATTTTTATCCTGCAGCGTTACCTGCGCCAGCGTGCCAAGCGCATTGCTGCCGACCAGCCACTTTCTGTCGACGAGACGCAGCGTGCCGAAGCGCTGCTCAAGGAAATTGATCACAAATGACTCTTTTTGCCATCTTTGCCGCACTTTTATTGGCGCTGGTCGCTGCTTTCATTTTGCCGCCGCTTTGGCTCGGCATTCGTTCAAACGATCAAATGGCCAATCGCAAGGTGGCTAATCTTGCTATTTTCCGTGACCAACTTGCCGAACTGGAGCGTGAAAACAACGCTGGTACGCTGGCTGAGAGTGAGTTCGAGTCAGCCCGGCTGGAACTCCAGCGCCGCCTGCTGGAAGAGGTAGAACCGGAAGATGCCGCCGCATTGGCAACACCGGCCATCGCCGGATCCAGCCGCAAAACGGCCGTCGCCCTGCTTGTGCTAATGCCAATTCTGGCTTTGATCGGCTACGCCCTGCTCGGTAATACCAAAGCCCTCGATCCGACGCAAACCGCGGCCCCGCCGCAAATGACGGCGGAGCAGATCGATGGCATGGTCGCTAAACTGGCTGAGCGGATGCAGGCTAACCCCGACGATATGAAAGGCTGGCTGATGCTGGCCCGCTCTTATAAAACGATGGGTCGCTACGAAGAAGCTGCGCAGGCTTATGGCAAGGCTGAAAAGTTGGTCAATGAAGATCCCGATCTGCTGGCCAGCTATGCTGAAACCCTGGCGATGGCCAATGGCAAGGGCTTGCAAGGCAAACCGCGTGAGTTGGCGCTGCGCGCCCTCAAACTCGATGCCAAACATCCGCATTCGCTTTTCCTGGCCGGTGCCGCCGCGCTGGAGGCTGGTGACAACAAGCAAGGTATTGCGTACTGGGAAACCTTGTTGCCGGATGTCGAGCCCGGCTCGGAGATCGATCAGATGCTGCGTAGCGGTATCGAGAAAATGAAGCAGGGCCAGTAAACGGTGGTCGATGCCAGCCGGCGCGGTTTCTTCCGCGGTCGACCGCGTCCGAAGGCCGAAATTCGGCCGCCCTGGGCGATTGCTGAAGCACTTTTTGTCGCTACCTGCACGCGCTGTAACGACTGTCTCAAGGGCTGCCCCGAGCAGATTATCGTCGTCGGCGACGGGGGTTATCCGCGGGTTGATTTCAAGCGTGGCGAATGCACGTTTTGCGGCGATTGCGCTGGTGTCTGCCAGCCGTTGGCCTTGACCCGGAATGACGAACAGCAGCCCGCCTGGTTTCACAAAGCCGTTATAGGCTCGGCTTGTCTGCCGCAGCGTGGTGTTGAATGTCGGGTCTGTGAAGATTTCTGCGATGCGCGTGCTATTCGTTTTCCGCCTCGCCTCGGCGGCTCGCCGCTCCCCACCATCGACCCGGAAAAATGCACTGGCTGTGGTGCCTGTGTTGCACCCTGCCCGGTCGAGGCAATTTCATTCGGCGATTTATCGTAACGCCAGGGCTTTTTACGCTTTCGAGTAAGCCGGCAGGCGATGCTTCCCAATCTTGACAAAACCCGCCGCCGATAACGGCAATATGCTTTAATTCGTCCATAAATTACATGTAGGGAGACACCTTAATGACTGAGAAATTTCGCCTCGTTACCCGCAGCGACTTCGACGGCCTGGTTTGCGCCGTACTACTCAACGAGTTAAATCTGATCGACGACATCAAGTTCGTCCACCCGAAAGACATGCAGGATGGCAAGGTTGAGATCACCGAGCGTGACATCACCACCAACCTGCCCTAC
>JAUYQT010000197.1 GCA_030697085.1 Azonexus sp.
TTCCTTGACGAGATTCCAGTTGGCGACTAGCGAGCCGAGAAAAAGCAGCGCGGTGGCCGGTAAAAAGAGCACCGAAAGGCCGTCGACCGCAACCAGGTAGTGCACGTTGAGGCTGGCGATCCACGGCGTGCGTTCGATTAGTTGGAAGCGTTCGCCGCTTGGTGCGAAGCTGAAAAGCGCAAGAGTCGAGATGAGCAGGGTCAGGAGCAGCGTCAGTGCAACAACATGGCGAGCGGCACGCGTTGGCAACAGCCAGAGCAGCGCTGCGCCGCCGAGCGGCAAAAAAATGAGTAGTGAGAGGAGTGGTAGGTTGAGCGGCAGACTCATTGGCTGAATCTCGCAGCGGCAGTCTGGCTGGCTATTTCGGTCAGGCGTAGCCAGGGTTCGGTGAAAAAGCCAATGGCCAGCATGGCGGCGAGGGCGATGCCGCAGACTAGATATTCCATGGGTAATGTGCGGTCGACGTTGAGTTCGCGGCCTTCCTTGTGCGGCGAGAGAAAGGCGCGCTGGAAGGCCCAGAGCAGAAAGCCGGCGGCGGCGACGTTGCCGAGTGCGGCAGCGACGGTCGATAGCGCGCCAAAGCGGTCAATCGCCGCCTCGAGCACCAGATGGGCGGCGTCGAAACCCGGCGTGCCGGGCATGCCGACGATGGCCAGGCCAAAAGTGAGGAAGGCGATGGCGAGGAAGGGAATGCGCTCAAAGAGTCCCGACAGTTCGTGTAACTCAGTGGTGCCGGTGCGCCGGAAGACGAAGCCGACAATGAACCACATGCCGGTGGCGGCCAGCCCGAAATTGGCGGCGAGCAGGATGGCGCCTTGAATGCCGGATTCGTGCAGGCTGAAGACGCCGATGACGAGCAGGCTGGTATGGCTGACCACGGCGAAGGCGAGCAGACGGCGCAGATTGGTCTGCTGGAAAGCGAGCGCCGCCGTGAAAAAAATGCCGGCCATGGCGAAGCCGACGATATAGGGCTGCCAATATTGGACCGCTGCCGGGGTCAGGGGCAGGACAAAACGCACCATGCCGTAGATCCCCACCTTGACGCCGACCATCAGCGCCGGGGCGACGGCGATCAGGCCGTGTTGCGCCATGTTGGGTAGCCAGCCATGCAGTGGGAAAAGCGGCGTGCGTACCGCGAGGCCATAGAAAAGTAGATAAAAAGCGGCGGTCTGGAATTTGCCGGGGGGCGCTGCGCCGACCAGTTCAAATAGATCGAAGCTCCAATAGCCGCCATTGGCATCGGCATAGGCCCAGCTCAGCACCACACAGCCGGCACTGAAAAGCGCCCAGCCGAAGGCTTGATACTGGATGAAGCGGGCCAGCGCGAGAATTTCGGCTCGTGACGAGGCCCAGCGCCGTAGCAGGAACACGACGGCCCATAATTCCAGCGCCGAAAAAGCGCAGAACCAGGCGAGATTGACCGTGACCAGCATGCCGACCAGGCCGGCTTCGGCGAGCAGCAAGACCGCAAACAGCCGGCCCGGCGAGATCATGCCGCGGCTCATGCCATACAGGGTCATCAGGAAGGTGAGCAGCGCGGTGACGAGTAAAAAGAGCAGGCTAAGGCCGTCGACCGCGACATGGTAGGCAATCAAATCAACCCGTTCGGCCAGTTGCAACGCCGGCAGCAAGGGGTCGATACGGCTGGTGGCGACGATGCAGAGCAGCAGTTCGGCCAGCGCGAAGACCTTGCCGGCAATGACTGCGGTCGACCGTTCTTTGAAGGCAAAAACCACGAGCGCGCCAATGATGGGCAGTAACTGAAGCCAGATCAGCAGGGGCAGGCTGGATTGTTCCTGCCAGAAAATCTCGCTCAGCGGGCCCATTAGAGAATCACCACGAAAGTCGCCATCACCGCCATCATCAAATAGCGCGGCTGTTCGAGCAGGTTTTCCAGGGTTTGCAGGTAGCTGCCGAGACGGCGCAGCAGTTGCTCTCCGATGCCGCCGCGGCCACGGAGCAGCAGACGGTTTTCAATTCGCTGCAAGGCTTCGGCGCTCGCGGCCAGAAGGTGGCCGGGCAGGCCGCTGGTCAGAATCAGCGGGTATTTGGGATCAATCGGCTGGCCGCGCCCGGGCTCGCCGATGGCGTGGTCGATGAAGTTTTCTTCCAGATTGCGGAGGTCGCGGGCGAACGATTCGGTCGGTTGAAGGAGTAGCGCTAGCCCTAATTTATCGAGCCAGAAATGTTGCTGCGCTGCGGTGTAAAGGAGCTGGTTACGGCACAACCAGGCGGGCGGCGGCGCTGGTCGCCCACGGGTGATGACCAGCCAGGAAGGAGCGAGGAGAAATTGCCAGGTCCGCCAGGCGGCGTGCAGGCAAAGATGGACGGTCGCCAGCGTTGTCCAGCCGAGGCCGATTTCGATGAACATCAGCGCGACTTGAAACACCGTGGCAAAGATCAGTGCCGATTTGACATCGGTCTGGACCAGGCCGCAGAGCCAGGCGTAGAGGGCGGTCAGCGTACCGATGAAAATCAGGACGGCCAGCACCTCCGGCAGTTGGGTCAGTAAGGGTTCGAGGCGCAACATCAGGTAAACACCGGCATGCACCATCACGGCGCCGTAAAAAATGGCCGATGATGGGGTTGGTCCTTCCAGCGCCCGGGTGATCCACGGCGTGAAGGGTAATTGGGCCGATTTGGCCAAGGCGGCGAGGACGAAGCCGAGGGCGATCAGGCGGGCGTTGGCGCCGCTGAGTGTTGCGCCGGTGGTCAGTACCGGCCACTCGAAACTACCCAGCCAGGCGGCAGAAAAACCCAGGGCGAGGAGGAATCCGGCATCGCCGCCGCGGTTGGTGATAAAGGCAAATAGCGCGTTTCCGCTTGCCACTGGGCGTTGCCAGGCATAGGCAATGAGCAAAAACGACGCAATGCCGCACATTTCCCAGCCGATAAAGGCGAGCAGACCGTTGCCGGCGAGTATTACGATTTGAATGCCGGCGAGAAAGAGGCTGAGGATAATAAAGAAGCGGTGAAAGCCCACTTCGCGGTGCAGGTAATTGGCTGAAAAACGTACGACCAGCCAGCCGATTAGCGCGGTTAGGGTGGAAACACTGAGTGACAGGCGATCAAGCAAAAAAGAAATGCTGCCATGCCAATTGCCGCTGGCGAACCAGATACCGAGGACGCGATGCCCCGGTACGGCACCGTGCCACAACGCGTTGCCATCGATGGCGAGGAGCAACAATAAGCCGCCAAGTGCAGCCAGGGCGGCTAGGCGGGCGGTTAGCGGTTCGGCGCTATCGCCGCTGGCCCGGCTGAGGAGAACGCGGCTGCCGATGATAAGCACGGCGAAGAGCGGCAGCGCCGGTACCAGCCAAACGACATCGGCAAGGTGAGCGAGTAGGTTCATCGGGAAAATCTCGGCGCTGCGGTAAAAATGCCAATCTTCATGCTGGCCTCCCCAACAAGAGCGCTGGTGGCAAGGCTTCGCGCTCACCGGCGAACCATTCGCTCGAGTGCGCCACCTGGGGCAATACGGCCTTGCCAGACCAGGCGAGCCAGCCGCGGCGCGGGCAGTATTGTTCGATGGCTGCGACCATGGAGTCGTCGGCTGGCCCCAGGGGCGACGGGTTTTTTGCCGCCAAAATGATCCAGCTATTGTTGATCAATTCTTGTAGTGCGGGTTGGCGGTTGAGGATGGCGCTGAGAATGGCGGTTGTCTGTTCGACGACGACGAGCAGGCGCATCGGTTCGTGAATTTCAACCATCTGCCAGGGCAGACCGGTGCGCAGGTCCGAATCGGCGCCTTCCATGACGCCGAACAGGCCGGTGAGGTTGTGGGTGATTTTTGAGCCACAACCGAAGCGTTCGTTATCGACGCTGGAAAAATAATATTCCAGGGCGATGCCGGCGCCGACCGGGGCGGTGGCGAGCAGGATGCTTTCGAGAATGTGGCCCTCGTCATCCGTCGTCGGATCATGGGAGATCAGGAAGACGCGGCGGTCGAGGAATAGCCCGCGGCTCATGCTGCGGCGGCCGATAAAGGCGGCGGCATTGTTGGCGTGGCCGAGTTCTGGCCGGGTTTGGGAAATGTCGTGGGCGCGGGCAAGCACATGCTGCTGTCCTTGCCAGGGGGAAAGCCGTTCCGGGGCTGAGGCGAAGCGTCGACAACGCTCGGCGGCATGCGCCCGACAGGCTTCGCTCAATTGAGCGAGCAACTGGTCAAGCGCGGCTTGCCAGGTATTTGGCACCTGCGCGAGGTCGTACCATTCGACAGTGTCGTCGCAAGTGTTGTGCTCGGCGGCGATAAACCAGGTTGTGGGCGGAATCATCAGCCCACGTTTTGCCAGCTCGGCACGCACCGCCGGGCGGTTCGCCATCGTCGCAAAGACGCGTGCATTCGGCCCGCCATGGCGGCCCGAGCAGGCGCCGCAATCGTAGGCGGAAAGGTGTGGATTGTTCTGGCTGCCTGAGCCGTGGCCGAGTAGCAGAACCAGCGGGGCGAAGGCGTCGGTCAGGCCGATGCTGCGCAGGAAGGTTTCAATGCGGTCAACCTGCTCAGTTTCGCTAAATCCGGTTTGTGGCTGTTCGGGTGTGGCGGTAGTTGCGATGGGCGGCTCGCTTGTCAGGCTGAGTTCGGTACTGACGCTGCCATCGAACTGTCGGCGCCAGCGCTGGTTCGCCGAGCCGAACCAGCCGGGGGTAAGACTGTTGGCGAGCAATGAAGCGAGCGCTGGCCCAGCCGCTAAAGCAGTGAGTAACGGCCCACTAATTGCGTGGCGTCGTGTTGATTGATAGAGCCGCTCGCGCCAGCGCAGGCGCGTTTCCCGTCGCTGTGTATGCACGGTAAAGCTGGGTTTGGCCTCGTGCGTTGGCAATTCACGCACCAGATTTTTTGGCTGCACAACGACCGGGCAAAGCGCTGTTTTGTCGGTATCGTCCAGCCCCTGCCAATACATGGCGACGCCAAAAAACCCGGCGGCGCCGTAAGTGGCAATGTTCGGGGCGATTTCCTCGAGATGCCGGCGGGTGCCTTCTTCGCGGTCGTCCATGCAGAATATGACCTGCGCTGACGGACTGGGCGGGGTTGCTCGCCGTGGGTGGTTGGTGGCGAGCGCGACAAATAGTTGTTCGCGGTAATGACGTTCGTAGGCAAGTAGCCAGATTTGGCTGCGTTGCATCGGTGTCAGGTGGTCGGCACAGTCCACTAGTGCGCTGATTTCCCTGTGCTCGATTGTCGATAGATCGGCCAGTGTCAGATGTAATCGACGGCTCAGTCCGGCCAGGCGCCAGGCTCGGCTTGCGGCTGTGCCATTGGCGCTCGTGCCGGCAATCGATTCAGCCAGCTTTTGCCATAATTCATCGCTGCCGGTCGCGTCGGCGCGTACTTGATTCGCCGATTGGTGCTGCAATTCCTCCGGCAGGCTTTGACGGCGCAGGGCGTCGCGGACAAAAAATTCGGCGGGATGGCTGGCGTAGTAGTCGCTGAATTCAGCGAAATTCATCGACGTGCCGCTCAGTCGCGTCATCAGATCATCACAAAGCAGGCGCTCGAGCAGCACGCGAACGGCCAGGTAATCGAGCATCGCGACCGGCGTGCCGTCGCCGCGCCCTGGGTTGCGCTCGCGCCAGAGCACCATGCCGGACCAGCCGGGGAGTTCCAGGCTCAGGCGTTGCAGGTAGCCGTACCAAAGGTCTTGATCGGGAATCAGGTGGGCGAGTGCCTCGAGCAATACGTCGAGAGGGTCGTCAACCAGGTGCGTGATTTCGTCGCGCACATTGGGTAACTCATCAAGTTCCCAGAACATATCCTGGCTGGCACTGGCTCGCCAGGCGGCGAAAAATCCCTGGCCCTGCGCCGGGTTGCGCCAGGCGGCAACGCCGAGGTCAAGATGAGCGGCAAGTTGGCGTTGCAGGATGTAGCGGACGCGCTCCAGCACATCCTCGCCGCTGAGATGTTCGAGCAGGCTGCGTAGGGTCCAGTCCTGGCCGACACGTTGGCAAAGTTCGCGCCAGCGAGTAATGGCGCTGGTTTGCCAGTCAGTGAGCGGCGGCTCAAGCATGGCGTCAACGGCAGCATCTGCGGTCAACGTTAAAAAATGGGCAAAAAATGGATCGTTTGCCAGCTCGTGTTCACGTTTCAACCAGTCAATGCGCTGAGCACTCGGTGTATCCGGTGACTCGAGCAGGCTGGCGAGCAGGATGTCGCGTTGCGTCAGGGCGCCGATCAGCGGCTGGTCGAGATCCGGTAAGCCAGCCTCGTCGAGCGCAGCGCACAGGTCGTCCCGAGTGATCCGCCCCTTGTCATAACATTCGCGGAACTTGCTCTCTGGCCAATAGGTCGTGGCGCCGGTGAGCCGCTGCGCGGCGGCCAGTGCTTCGGGAAATGGCAGGTGCTGAAAGCCATGCAAGGTGTTGTGATGGACAAAGTCACGGATCGGCGCTTGTGCCGGCAGCACATGTGTCAGGTGCTCGACCCACTGAGCCAGGCGTTGGCGGATGGGGACTGTGTGGTCGAGGTTCATCTCATCCCCCGAATAGCCGTGCCATCTGGCTGACGCTGCCGGCGACAAGATCAAGCAAGGGCGCCGGCCAGACGCCAAGGGTGACAATGCTGAGCGCGAGAATGCCGGCCGCGGCGCTTTCGGTTCGCGTCATATCGGCGATTTGCATCGGCGGCCCTTTCAGGCACAGGCGACCGATGACGCGCAGGCTGTAAGCCGCGGCGATCAACATGCTGAGAAGGATGATCGAAATCCAGCCACCCCAGCGGCCGAAACCGCCGACCAGTGCATGCAGTTCGGCAATGAAGCCGGCGCTGCCCGGCAAGCCAATCGCGGCGAGTAGCGCAAAGGCGGTAAAAAAAGCGAAGCGCGGTGCCTTGCCGAGCAGTGAGCCGTAATCGGCCAGATCGCGACTGTGCGTGCGCTGGTAGAGCAGGCCGACAATCAGAAAGAGCAGACCGGCGGTCAGGCCGTGCGCCACCATCTGCATTACGGCGCCAGTCAAGCCGGTCACATTGAGGCTGGCGATGCCGAGTAGGACAATGCCCATATGTGAAATCGACGAATAGGCGACCATCGCTTTCAAATCCTGCTGCCGCCAGGCGAGGATGCCGCCATAAAGCAGGCTGATAAAGGCCAGTAAAGCCAGCCAGTCTTGCGCGGCGAGAAGCGCGGCAGGCAAGGTTTCGGCGGCACGAATCAGACCGTAAGCGCCCATTTTGAGGAGTACGCCGGAGAGCAGAATCGACACCGGGCTGGGCGCCTCGACGTGGGCCAGCGGTAGCCAGCCATGTAGCGGAAAAACGGGCATTTTGACGCCGAAGCCAATAAAGAAGCCGGCGAAAATCAATAGCTGCGTTTGCACCGGCAAGTTACGCCCACCTGCGGCCATGTCGGCCATGGCAAAACTGTGGCCGGGTGCCGCGTCATAGAGGAAGAGCAGGGCGACCAGCATGAAGACAGAACCACCCAGCGTATACATAAAGAAATTAAGCGCTGCTCGCTGCCGGTTCGGCCCCCCCAGGCGGTCGATCAGGAAAAATAGCGGGAGTAGGGTGGCTTCCCAGAAAACATAGAACAGGGACCAGTCGCGGGCGGTGAAGACGCCGAAAATGGCGGACTCAAGCAGCAGTACCAGGGTGAAATAAAGCCGTGCCCCGGCTTCCATTCGGTGTGAAACCAGCACGGCAATGAGCGTCAGCAGTGCGGTCAACAGCAACATGGCCAGCGAAATGCCATCGACCCCAAGCGCAAAATAAGAACCGAGCCGGGCATTCCAGGCCCGGCTTTCAAACATCTGTACCGCTGGCCCCGCCGGATCAAAGTGGGCGGCCAGCCAGAGCGAATAGGCGAGCGCCAGCAGTGAAAAAAACATCGCTACCTGCCAAAGCAGGACAGGTCGGCGCGCCGGAAAAACAGCCACGGCGACAGCCCCGATGACCGGCAGAAAGACCAATGCCTTCAGCACGCGCCGGCCCCGCTCCCGTTTGCCGAATCTATTGTTGTTTTCATGCGGTAATTATGCCAGCGTCGCCTGCCATATATACAAGCGAAAGCTGAACCAATGCGGCTATCCCGCCTCAAACCGACGTTTGACACCGCATGTCCGCTTCGTTAAATTTGAAGCTTTCCCCCAATAGCAATAATGAATAAGGAGTTCCCCTATGGCCGTTCTCGTTGGCAAGCAAGCCCCGGATTTCACTGCAACTGCTGTTTATGGCAACAATGAAATCAAGGAATTAAAACTGTCGCAATTTATGGGCAAGCCGGTTGTTCTGTTCTTTTACCCGCTCGACTTTACCTTTGTCTGCCCGTCTGAACTGATCGCCTTCGATCATCGTCTGGAAGAGTTCAAGCAGCGCGGCGTGGAAGTAATTGGTGTCTCCATCGACTCCCAGTTCACCCACCTGGCGTGGAAGAACACTGCGATCAAAGATGGTGGCATCGGTCAGGTGGGTTATCCGCTGGTGGCTGACATCAAACACGATATCTGTCGCGCTTACGACGTTGAACTGGAAGCTGCCGGCGTGGCGTTGCGTGGCTCATTCCTGATCGACAAAACGGGTGTTGTGATGCATCAAGTGGTCAATATGTTGCCGCTCGGCCGCGATATTGACGAAATGTTGCGCATGGTTGATGCACTGCAGTTCTTTGAAGAGCACGGTGAAGTATGTCCGGCGGGCTGGAGCAAGGGCAAACCGGGCATGACCGCCAGCACCGAAGGCGTTGCGGCTTATTTGGCCAAGAACGCCAAGAAGCTTTAAGCCCAGTATTCCCGCTGTTTGGAGCGGTCCACGACAAAACCTCAATCGTTTTTTGATTGGGGTTTTTTTCTGCTACAAATCATTATTTTTGGGCTAGAATTTGCCGAATTTCTAATTTTAAAAAATGGCGAGTGCTCATGGCTGATTCCGAATTTCTAACTACCCGGCAAGCCGCATTGCGCTTGGGGTTTTCTCTCGGCACCGTGCAAAACATGGTGGAAAGCGGCGCCCTTGAAGCGTGGAAAACATCCGGTGGCCATCGCCGGATTCCGGTCGCTTCCGTCGAAAAACTGCTCGCCCGGCGGCGAAATCTGACTCCCGGGAATCATGACGCAGGAACGCCAATAGATATTCTGATTGCCGAAGACGACCCCACCTTGCAGTTGCTCTATCAACTGACCATCGAAGGCTGGGATTTGCCAATCAAGCTGCGCATTGTGGCCAATGGTTTTGATGGCCTCTTGCAGGTTGGGCAGCACGTTCCGGATATTCTCATTGCCGACCTGATGATGCCGGGCATGGATGGCTTTGAGATGATTCGGAATTTACGCGCCAACACGACGCTGGCAAGGATGGACATCATCGTTGTGAGTGCCATTGAGCGTGAAGAAATCAATCAGAAAGGCTTGCCGTCGGACATAACTGTGCTGGGTAAGCCCATACCATTCCATGAAATTAAGGGTTTTTTGCTCGGCCGTCTGGCTGCTCGCCAGCGGCCGCTTTAAAGCAAGAAAACCCTGCGACTCGCAGGGTACATAATTATAAGCAGGGGACAAAAATGGGGTTTTTTGGAAATAGTGCGGCAATCAACAAGATTGATCGCGATATTGCCGCTATCGCCGAAGGCAATGCCGACCTCTCTCATGGGGTAGGTAGTGCTGGCAATGATAGCGCTGGGCGGATATCCGCCAATATCAACCGCTTTTTTAGTCGGGTCCGCGGCCTGATTTCCCATGCTCGTGAGCGTAGCGTCAGTATTGCCTCCGATGCCGCCCAAATGAACTATCTGGTGCAGTTGACCGGTGATGCTGTACGCCGCCAGGAGTCCTTGGCGAGTGATGTTTTCGCCTCAAGTAACCGGGTCAATCTCGCCGTCGGCGAAGTAGCGACAAACTCGGACGCCATTCAGTCATCGACCAAAAATAATCTCGATCTCGCCCAGCGCTCGCTGGAACAGATGGAAACCGTAGCGTCCACGATGCGCTCGACTAATCAGCATATCGAGCATTTTTCCTCGACAGTCGGCGAACTGCACACCAGTTCGATGAAAATCAACGAAATTGTTTCGCTGATTAACGACATTTCCGATCAAACCAATCTGTTGGCGCTCAACGCAGCGATCGAAGCGGCTCGTGCCGGTGAGGCCGGGCGCGGTTTTGCGGTCGTTGCGGATGAAGTTCGCAAACTGGCCGAAAAGGTTAAGACGGCGACGCAGGTCATCGGTCAGAACACGCAGTCAATGATCAATCTGGTTGCCGATACTTCAGCCAAAACGCAGACCATCGTTGGCGAAGTGACGCGTGCCAACAGCTATATTGAAACATCTGCCGCCGATTTGACGACCATGGTGGGTGATTTCAAGCGCACGACGGAACAGCTTTCGACTATTTCCGGCGCTATTTATAACCTGCGCGAAAGCAATCAGACCATTCATCGGGAGGTTGAGGAAATTCGCAATCACTCGGTCGATATTTCCGGCCGTATGAAACAGTGCCTTGATTCTGCCAAGACGCTGCGCGAATCGACAGAAGACCTGCAGTGCACGCTGGCCGACTTTCGTACTGGCAACAGCAAGTTCGATACTTTGCATGATAAGTGTGCTGGTTTCCGCGATGCAGTACTCGGCATTCTGCAGAAGCTCAATGATCGCGGTGTCAATGTGTTTGACCAGTCCTACAAGGATATTTCCGGTTCCAACCCGAAGCGTTTCTCCACCGCATACGATAGTCAGTGCGATGGTGAACTGACTCGTCTATATGATGATCTGTTGCGCGATGTGCCTGGCCTGACCTACTCGC
>JAUYQT010000215.1 GCA_030697085.1 Azonexus sp.
TGTCACAAATTTATTTTTACCGAGGTCCTGCGGCCACCTCCCGCGACCGAGACGCTAGAAATAGCAGCCCCGCCCGCTGTCGAAAAACCTACGCCGCAAGCGGCCAACATCGCCGTGACGCCAGACAAAAGCACTCCAGCCAAGAAAGCACTCCCTATCCAGTTCGTTGTACAAGCGCTCGACCAAGCGGAGGATGACGACGGTTGGGCCAATCTCGGCGCTTTCGGCAGCTATCTCACCAAGTTGCAACCAGATTTCGATCCCAGGCTTTATGGCTTCAAAAAACTAAGCGATCTGGTCAAATCGAAACCGCATGTTTTTTCTGTCGAGGAACGCCCAGTCGCAGGCAGCAACAGCAAGGTCGTTTACGTTCGCCGAAAAGCCAAACATTGATACTGATGCCGACAATGCCCCGATTTTCGTCAATGCTCCCGAATTGCAGCCGGCATACCAAGATGCTCGACAAAGGGATCAAAATCCCGGTCGCTGTAGAGCAGCGCGCAGTTGTGCTCAATGCAGTGAGTGGCAATCAGCGTATCGATGGTTTTTCTGACCGTCACGCCTTGCGCCCGCAGGTAGCGAAAATTGCGGGCGGCTTGAATGGCAATCTCGGGGCCAACCAGCGGAATGACCGGCAAAGCTGTCAGCAAAATCTTGGCCTGATTGAAATCCCGTTCGCTGGTAAAGCCTTGCAAAACCTCGGCCAGAATGAGGTCGCCCATAAACAGCAACTCATTGGACAACAGGGTATCAAGCCGGTCGCTCTGAGGCGTGACAGTGCCCCGGAAGTAATCGATCCAGACACTGGAATCAACCAAAATCACCGGTCATTCCTCATCGCTTCCAGATCTCCCTGCCAGGAAAGACGGCCGCGGAATTTCCTGATTTCGTCCTGCTGGGCAAATCGCACCAGCACCTTCAAGCCTTGTTCGACGGCTTCCCGCTTCGTCTTGAGGCCCGTGGCCTGCAAGGCTTCCCGCATCAAGTCGTCATCAATCACGATATTAGTTCTCACGATACACACTCTGTTCAATAACAATACACACCATAGCCATTATCCCCAATAAATCAAGCATAAGGAGATATACGATGACCGATTCCGCCCCGCCGCTCAATTTCTATTTCGATTTTTCCAGCCCCTACGGCTATCTGATGGCGGAGAAAATCGACGCTGTGGCGGCCCGGTATGGCCGCGAGGTCCGCTGGCACCCGATTCTGCTTGGCGTTGTTTTTCAGGCGACGGGCGGACGACCGCCGGCTGATGGCGTGAGCAGCAAGGGTAAATACGTGCTGATGGATTTTCATCGCTCGGCACGTTTTCTGGGTATTCCCTATAACCCACCGAGCCGCTTCCCGCTGCCGACGCAAAACGCTGCCCGCGCTTATTACTGGCTGGCGGAACAAAATGCCGGTCTGGCCAAACGCTTCGCGCTGGCGGTCTTTCGCGCTTTATTTGTCGACGATCAGGATATTTCCTCGCCCGCAACCGTGCTCGACATTGCCGCCAGATTAGGCGTTGATGACCAAAAACTGGCCGCCGCGCTGCAAAGTCCGGAGATCAAGGCGCAGCTCAAGGAGGAATGCGAACAAGCCATCGCCATCGGCGTTTTCGGCTCGCCGCACGTCATTATCGACGGCGAGGCCTTCTTCGGCGCCGACCGTCTGCCGCAAATCGAACACTGGCTTAAAAACGGAGGCTTCTGATGCCCGCCATCAAAACCCAGCTCAACCCACGCTCGGCTGATTTTCAGGCCAACATCGCGGCCATGAAAACTGTCGTTGCCGACCTGCACGAAAAAGTCGACAAAATCGCCCTCGGTGGCCCGGAAGCGGCGCGACTGAAACACCTGGCGCGCGGCAAGCTGCTGCCGCGCGAGCGCGTTAACGGCCTGCTCGACCCCGGCACGCCTTTTCTCGAAATCGGCCAGTTCGCGGCCTACGGCATGTACGGTGGCACCGATCCTTTCGAAGTCCCGGCGGCCTCGGTGATCGCCGGCATCGGCCGCGTTGAAGGCGTCGAATGCATGATCGTCGCCAACGATGCGACGGTGAAAGGCGGCACTTACTACCCACTCACGGTGAAAAAACACCTGCGGGCGCAGGAAATCGCGCTGGAAAATCGGCTGCCCTGCATTTATTTAGTCGATTCCGGCGGTGCCTTTTTGCCGCTACAGGATGAAGTTTTCCCGGACAAGGAGCACTTCGGGCGCATTTTCTTCAATCAGGCGAATTTGTCAGCCCAAGGCATTCCGCAGATCGCCGCCGTGCTCGGCTCGTGCACCGCTGGCGGCGCCTACGTGCCGGCCATGTGCGACGAGTCGATCATCGTCAAGGATCAGGGCACGATCTTTTTGGGCGGCCCACCGCTGGTCAAAGCAGCAACCGGTGAAGTGGTGACGGCGGAAGATCTCGGCGGCGCCGACGTGCATACGCGCATCTCCGGCGTGGTCGATCATCTGGCCGAAAATGACGCCCACGCGCTGGCCATCGCCCGCCGCATCATCAAAAACCTGA
>JAUYQT010000222.1 GCA_030697085.1 Azonexus sp.
CTCGATCGCATTATGGCTAACCTCTTCGCCCCAGCCACAAAGGTGATCGACCAATTGATCTTTGCTCACCAAGCGCCCCATTCGCGTCAGAAGCACCTCAAGCAAGCCGATTTCACGGGCCGAAAGATCGAGTGTCTGCCCCTGAATTTGCGCCACACGACCCACCTGATCGTAAGTCAGCAGACCGCACTGAATGGTTGGCGTCGTCCCTGCCGACCGTCGCGTCAGCGCTCTGACACGGGCCTCAAGCTCGGCCAGTTCGAAGGGTTTGACCATGTAGTCGTCAGCCCCGAGATCAAGTCCCTTGACGCGATCACCAGTGCCATCAAGTGCCGTCAGGATCAATACCGGCAAAGGCGAGTTTCGGGCACGCACGCGCTTGAGCACATCGAGACCCGAGAGCCGGGGTAGCCCGAGATCAAGAATCAGCAGATCGTAGGCCGCCGTCAGCAAGGCTGTGTCGGCTTCCAGACCATTTGGCGCCCAGTCAACTGCGTATCCACCCTGACGCAAGGAGCGGGACAGACCATCCGCAATGATGGCATCGTCTTCAGCTATGAGTATGCGCATTTATCCGCTTTGCCAATGAAGGCGTAAGATTTTTGTAAGCCTGCTGCATTATTCTGCGCCGGCTGTTCTCCTTTTATGGTCTTCGGAGTCTGCGGCGAATGTCGCAACTCAGGGGGTGGCCCGATCCTGCACTGGGTAGCCCCCTACCATTTTTTCCCCTAAAGCTTTGCCAGTCTAACAAATAATCCGCCCGGCGTTACCTTGCGGCGCATAAACACGTCCACTTTTTGGAAGGCTGCGGTCAACCGCAAAATCTGGCCAAAATCAGGACGTAAAAAACCCGGGTCGAAACCCGGGTTTTTTTCTAACCATGATTACTGATTTGTTTAGTGACCGCTAGAGACAGAAGCACCTACACCAGTTTCGGAACGGGTCTTCTGATCCGGGAACAAGGCACGCTCTTTTTTGGCCTGCTCGCTGTTATCCAGAACCGAGACTAGCCAGATCGTAACGAAGGCAAGCGTCATCGAGAACAGACAAGGCGAGGTGTATGGGAACAATGCCGACCCTTTGGCGTTACCGAGAACAGCTTCCCAGATAGACGGGGAAACAACGGTCAAACCAACCGAGGAGACCAGGCCCATGAAACCACCGATAACCGCACCCTTGGTCGTACAGTCTTTCCACAGCACGGCCATGAAGAGTACCGGGAAGTTGGCAGAAGCAGCGATAGCAAAAGCCAGGGAGACCATGAAGGCGATGTTCTGCTTTTCAAAGGCGATACCCAGAACCACAGCCACCACACCCAGACAGAGCGTGGTAAAACGGGAAACACGCAGCTCGGAAGCTGAGTCAGCGTTGCCCTTCTTGAACACCGTGGCGTACAAGTCATGCGACACAGCCGAGGCGCCTGACAGGGTCAAACCAGCAACCACCGCCAAAATCGTAGCAAATGCCACCGCCGAGATGAAGCCGAGGAAGACGTTACCGCCCACCGCATTCGCCAAGTGGATAGCCGCCATGTTGTTGCCGCCGATCAGGCCACCCTTGGCATCAAGGAAATCCGGATTGGTGAGAACAAAGGTAATAGCGCCAAAACCAATGATGAAGGTCAGGATGTAGAAGTAACCGATCCAGGTCGTTGCCCAGAAGACCGACTTGCGGGCTTCCCTGGCATTCGGCACGGTGAAGAAGCGCATCAGGATGTGCGGCAGACCAGCGGTACCGAACATCAGGGCCATACCGAAGGAAATGGCAGAGATCGGGTCCTTGACGAAGTTACCGGGGCCCATGATGGACAGCCCCTTGGCAGCAGCCGCCGCAGCCACATCAACAGTCGCCGCATCCGCCCCCGCCTTGACCGCCTCGGCAGTCAGCACCTGGGCAGCAAGCAAAGATTTGACTTCAACCGCTTTAGCGAACATTGCTTCCGGACTGAAGCCAAACTTGGCCAGCACCATGAAAGCCATGAAGGAAGCACCGCACAGTAGCATGACGGCCTTGATGATCTGCACCCAAGTGGTAGCAGTCATGCCACCGAACAGCACATAAACCATCATCAGCGAACCCACGATCACCACTGCCATCCAGTACTCAAGGCCAAACAACAGCTTGATCAACTGACCGGCACCAACCATCTGAGCGATCAGGTAGAAGGCAACCACAATCAGCGTGCTACTGGCCGCAAAAGTACGGATCGGCAACTGCGCGAAACGATAGCCCGCGACGTCGGCAAAGGTAAATTTACCCAGGTTGCGCAGACGTTCGGCCATCAGGAAGGTAATCACTGGCCAACCGACCAGGAAGCCGATGGAGAAGATCAGACCATCGTAACCATTCGCCATCACCGCAGCAGAAATACCCAGGAAAGACGCAGCAGACATGTAGTCGCCAGCAATCGCCAGGCCATTTTGGAAACCCGTGATGCCACCACCGCCGGTATAAAAGTCAGCTGCCGATTTGGTCTTGGCCGCTGCCCATTTGGTAATGTACAGAGTGCCGACAACAAAAGCGACGAACATAATAATAGCCGTCCAGTTGGTCGCCTGTTTTTCAGACTGACCAAGGTCGGCACCGGCTGCGTAAACAGCACCAGCGGCGGCCAGCAGGGCAACAGCACCCACCAGTTGCTTCATAGGGTTCGCCATTACTTGACCTCCTTGATAATTTCTTCTTTGATCGTATCGAATTCATTGTTCGCACGACGAACGTAGATACCGGTAATAACGATGGTAAAAACGATCACGGCGATCCCGACCGGGATACCGACCGTCATTACACCGGTGCTACCTAAAGGCTTCGCCAGAAATGCCTTGTCGAAAGCAATCAAGGCGATAAAGCCGTAATACGCAATCATCATGAGCGCTGTCATGATCCAGCTATAAGTACTACGA
>JAUYQT010000276.1 GCA_030697085.1 Azonexus sp.
ACGTGCCATTTATTCAGACCGACGTTGCGATTAATCCTGGCAATTCAGGCGGCCCCCTTTTCAATATGCGGGGCGAGGTAGTTGGCATTAATTCCCAGATTTATAGTCGCAGCGGTGGATACATGGGGGTTTCGTTCGCTATCCCGATTGATGTTGCGATGGATGTTCAAAATCAGCTTCGTGCTTCCGGGAAAGTTAGCCGCGGTCGTTTGGGGGTCGTTATCCAGGAGGTCAGTAAGGAATTGGCGGATTCGCTGGCTTTAAGCAAACCTGCCGGCGCTGTGGTTAACGCAGTGGAAAAAGGTGGGCCGGCGGATAAGGCGGGTCTTGAGCCGGGTGATGTTATTTTGAAATTTGATGGCAAGGTGATTAATAACTCAGCGGATTTGCCACGCATGGTAGGCGCTGTTCGCCCTGGAACGGGTTCGGTGGTTCAGGTCTGGCGCAAAGGTGGCGTACGTGACATTACTGTTGTCATCGGTGAAATTCCCGATGAAAAGCAGGCGAGTGCTCGACAACTTCGTGGTGCAAAGCCGCCTGAGCAGGTGGCAAACCGTATCGGATTGATCGTCAGCGAACTGACTGCCGAGCAAAAGCGTGAGCTGAAGATGAATTCCGGCTTGCTTATCGAGGATGTTCGTGGGGTGAGTACTCGTGCCGATCTGCGTCCGGGCGATATCGTGATTGCCGTGATCAGCAAAGGTGCGACCACCGAGGTCAAGACAATTGAGCAATTTAACAAGTTGCTGCTGCAATTTGAGAAGGGCAGTAGTGTCACACTTTTAATTCGCCGCGGTGAAATGCAGACGTTTGTGACTATTAAGGGTTTGAATGGGAATTAAGCAGTTCAAATAAGCATCGGAAGGGGGGCTAATTGGCCCCCTTTTTTTATGGGTTTGCTTGTGCTGCGCGGGGTTTGGCGGTTTCGGTTTGGGGTAGTGACAAACCGGCTTCGCGGTAACTACAATCAAAACAAAGGGGGCGAACGGGGAATCGGGCGTTTGCATGGTTGTGGTCGGGAAAAAAGGGGAATGGGATGGCGGGGTACAAGCTTTCGGCGGCAATTCTTAATCGGAAGAAAGCGCCAGGGAAGGTGACGGATGGGCTGGCTCTGTCGTTTATCCGGAACAAGGATGGCAGCCTGACTGGCTGGCAGCGTGTTACCCGTGATGGGAAGACTACTGATGCCAAGGTAGCGACGATTGTCGGGGAGGTGACGCAGGACTGGCTGCAGGCGATACGGGCTCAGGCTTATGCGATGAAGTCGCCCGGGGTGGTGAAGGTGGCTGATGTGGTGACCTTCGAGCGGGCCTGGGAGGATTTTTACAGGGCGGTGACTTCGGCGGCGAATTCGAAGTGGGCGCCGAAAACGGCGGGGCAGGCCGAGGCGCGGATGCTGAATCACATTGCGGGTACCGGGATGTGGTCGATGCCGGTGCTGGATATTCGGTCGGCCGATGTTGAAGCGGCGCTGGCCAGTGTGCGGGCCACGCGGCCGAAGTTGGCACCCAAGGTGCTGCAGCTGGTGGGGCAGGTGTTGAGCTATGCCGCGCATGACCTGAAGCTGGAGGCCAATGCGGCCAAGGTGTTTCGGGAAAAGATCAAAGCGTCTGAAAAGCCGGTGAAGATGGACAAGCTGCCGGCAATCACCGAGTGGCCAGGGCTCGGCGAGCTGCTCCATAAGATCGATACGTCAACGCTCTACCCGACGACCCGCTGGGCGTTGCTGCTGCAGGCCTACACGGCGCAGCGCTCGGGCGAGGTGGCCTATGCGCGATGGTGTGATTTCGACCTTGAGGCAGGGGTATGGACGATACCGCGGGCACGGATGAAGACTTCGGACACGGATATCAAGCCCGACGATCACCTGCTGATTCTGCCGCCGAGCGTGGTGACGATGCTGCGCAAGATGCCGAAATCCTCAGACTGGCTGTTTCCGCCGCGGCACGGGGAGGCGGACTGCATTACGGTGGAGGCCTTTTCCCAAGCCTTTCAGCGCCTGGGGTTTCGTGGGGTGGCGACGCCGCACGGCTGGCGCTCGGCAATCAAGACGCTGGCCAACGATGCGGCCGACGAGGATGGCCGGCCGCTGTTTGCCGAACGCTGGGTGGAGGATGTGCTCGATCACGTGGTGACGGGGGTTGAGGCCCATTACACGCGATCGAAGGCGGCGCTGGGAATGGGCAAGGTGCTGGCCTGGTGGGCGCAGCAACTTGACCAGGCGGTAATCACTCATTGCCAGCAGCAGCGTCCGGCGGCTGGATAAAGCCGGTGCGGGCGACCTCCTGCAGGTAGCGGTCGACCAGTTCGACGCTGTGCAGGGCCTTGGCACCGTTGCCGCCAAGGATCGGCTTGGGGAACCGCGGGTCCTTGGCGATGACTTTCCAGTAGGTGTGATGCGAGATCGGCTTGATGTAAGCCAGCAGCTGCTTGGTGTCGATAATGGCGGTTTGCTGCGGACGTTGGGCGAGGGTAGTGGTCATGAGGCGTTTTCCTGAGTGAGTCGGCAGTTGGTGATGGCACGCCAGCCGTCGATCAGGCCTTCGGCGTGCAGGTTGCGGAAAAAGGGGACGATGTCCGGTAGATGTTCCTGGACGAAATCCCGGTTTTGCGCGATGCGGTTGTCTTCGGCCGGGGTGAGGGGTTCGGGCGCGGCTTTGGCAGTTGGCTGGGCTGTTGTGGTGGAGCGGCCTTTCTGGGCGGCGTAGCTGCTCATGGTCTTGACCTCACGATCATCCACGGCGTGTTGCGTGGGCCGCCCGGCATCGGCGCCCAGGCCTTGGGGGGATTGGTCGGGAAGCCGTCAGCGATCAGCCATTGGTTATCGACGTGCAGGCACGGCCAGACCGGTTCGCCTTCTTCGATATCGTCGAAAAAGCCGAGGACGACGATGTCGTCGTCAGGCATGGCATCTGCCGGAAGTTTCCAAGCGATAATTTCGACCAGTGCAGCGGCTTTCTCTCTCGCTTTGAAGTCGTCGCAATGGCGGGCCTTGCCTTTATCCAGCCACGGATCGTCGCCGCAGTGATTCAGACAGTCGCACTTGGGGAGGCGTTTGGCGGTCAAGGTTGCACCCCTTGCACATTGAAGAAGCCGAGCTGTCCCTTCCAGGGCACGAAGGGCAGCGGCTTCGGGTTGCGGAGAACGAAGCCGAAGGCGCCGACGAACCAGGGTGAGTCCGAGGTGTCGGTGCAATCGACGATTTCGACGGAGCCGATGATGCCGCCGCGTTCGAACTGGTCGATCGAGGGCAAATCGGCGTCGAGACGGTCAATGCCGCGGTCGACCATGAAATCGACGGCATTTTCGTATTCCGACCTGGCGCAGCTCTTCGAGGCGTGAATCAGGACGCGGCCGCGAAAGTTGGTGCGCCAGTCGCGGTTTTCGATGTCCTTGCCGGCGTTGAGGATGAGCCAGGCCCAGGGCTGGCGGATGGAGAGGGCGGCGGTCATGCTTCGTTCTCCCATCCAGCACGAGATCCACCATCGCAATCAGTCTCGCTTGACGAGAGAACAACACCGCCCGGCAAGTTAAAGCTGTTCTGTTTTGTTGGCAAAGGTTCGGGGCAGCGGCGTTCGTGCGGTATGCCTTTGATGTGACAACGGGCGCGATGGGCGACTTCCGCAAGGCGCATCATGTCGGCCTCTTCATCAGGCCAGCTTCCGCACTCGTCCATAACCTGAACGAAGTTCTCAAGGATCATCGAGCTTGCTTCATGGTCGATGCTCATTGCTGCACTCCCTGCGCAACGCTCAGCGCCATCGCCACCGGCCGCACCCAGATCGGCATTGATGACAACATGAACGTCTCGCCGGACCAGGCCAGCAGCAGCGTGACGCCCATGACGCTGGCGATTGCTTCCGCAGCTGCCGGCGGTACCGCGTTGCCGATGCGTTCGCGCCAGTCGCTGTCGTTGAGGCCGTCGAGTTCGAGGTATTCCTCCGGATCGACCAGCGATTGCAGGGCGGCGAGTTCGAGGGTGGTGAAGGGGCGGTGCCAGGTGCCGTCGATGGCGCGGATGATGGCGGTTAGTTTGGCGGCCGGTTCGGGCAGGCGTGGATCGGCGACGGACCAGCGGCCGTTGTCGTGGCCAGCGGCGGCCGATACGGCGCCGCTGGGGGCATCCCAGGGGGTGACGCCGTAATGGCCGGCGGTCAGATAGTTGTCGCCTTGTTTGCGATCGAGGCCGGAGCGCGGATCGGCGACGGCGTAGGCGCCCTGGCCGGTGGTGCTGCCGGAAATGACGGTGCCGGTGGATTCATCCCAGCGGGTGACGGCGTATTTGCCGAAGGTGGGGCCGGCGCGGCGTGGGTCGGCGACGCACTGGCCGGTGCCGTGGGCGCTGGTGATGGTCT
>JAUYQT010000277.1 GCA_030697085.1 Azonexus sp.
GGCGGATTTCCTCGCGAATGCTGATCAGGGCGGCGATGAAGCGGTCCAGTTCAGCCTTCGATTCGGATTCCGTCGGTTCGACCATGATCGTTCCGGCCACCGGGAAGGAAACCGTCGGCGCGTGGAAGCCGTAATCCATCAGGCGTTTGGCGATGTCGGTTTCGGCAATTCCGGTGGCGGCCTTGATCGGGCGAATGTCGAGAATACACTCGTGGGCAACACGGCCGTTTTTCCCGGTATAGAGCACGGGGTAGTGCTCGTTCAGCTTTTTAGCCACGTAGTTGGCATTGAGAATGGCCACTTGCGTTGCCTTCTTGACGCCGGCGCCACCGAGCATGGCAAGGTACATCCAGGAAATGGTCAGGATCGAGGCGGAGCCGAAAGGTGCCGCAGAAACGGCGCCCTGGCCGGCGTGCGGGCCGTCAATCGCAGCGACTGCGTGGTTGGCCATAAAGGGTGCGAGGTGCGCTTTCAGGCCAATTGGGCCCATACCCGGCCCGCCGCCGCCGTGCGGGATGGCGAAGGTTTTGTGCAGGTTCATGTGGCTGACGTCGGCGCCGATAAAGCCGGGCGAAGTGAGGCCGACCTGGGCGTTGAGGTTGGCGCCATCCATGTAAACCTGACCGCCATTTTCGTGCACGATACGGCAGACATCGCGTACCGCTTCTTCGAATACACCATGCGTAGATGGGTAAGTGATCATTAAACAGGCGAGATTGGCCGCGTGCAATTTTGCCTTGTTTTCAAGGTCGACCGTATCAACGTTGCCGTTTTCATCGCAGTCAACGACGACCACTTGCATGTGACACATTTGCGCTGTTGCCGGGTTGGTGCCGTGCGCCGATTTGGGGATCAGACAGACGTTGCGATGTGCTTCGCCACGGCTGGCGTGATAGCGCGAAATGGCGACCAGTCCAGCGTATTCACCCTGCGCCCCAGAGTTCGGCTGCATGCAGATAGCGTCAAAACCGGTGATGGTCTTTAGCCATTCACTCAGGCTGGCGATCATTTCGAGATAGCCGGCGATCTGCTCACGCGGCGCAAAGGGGTGGATACCACCGAATTCCGGCCAGGTGACCGGGATCATCTCGCTGGTTGCGTTCAGCTTCATGGTGCAGGAGCCAAGCGAAATCATTGAGTGGTCAAGTGCCAGATCCTTGTTCTGCAGGGATTTAAGGTAGCGCAACATTTCGTGCTCGGTATGGTGCGTGTTGAATACCGGATGCTGCAGGATGGCGTCGCGACGGAAAAATTCATTCGGCAGCGTCGGGCTCGCAGCGGTGACTTGAGTGTCAATCGCTGTCATGTCGAGCGTAACTTGAGCGATCAGCTTGAACAGGGTGGCGACATCTTCTCGAGTGGTCGTTTCGTCCAGGGAGATACCGAGCTGGCCCGGCGAAACGCGGCGCAGGTTGTAACCAGCATTCAATACTTCGCGGTAAACCGTTTCGGCCCGGGCGCCAAGGTCGATCTGCAGCGTGTCAAAGAATTGCTTGGTCAGCAGATTAATTCCAGCCCGTTTCAGGCCTTCAGCCAAAATTGTTGCTAGCCGGTGAATGCGGCTGGCGATGGTTTTCAAGCCTTGCGGACCATGATAAACGGCGTACATGCCGGCCATATTGGCGAGCAGAACTTGCGATGTGCAAATGTTGGAATTGGCTTTTTCACGGCGGATGTGTTGCTCGCGGGTTTGCAGTGCCATGCGCAAGGCGCTATTGCCGCGCCGATCTTTTGAGACACCAATGATGCGACCAGGCATCGAGCGGACGAAGCTTTCGCGGGTGGCAAAAAAAGCGGCATGCGGGCCGCCGAAACCCATTGGAATGCCGAAGCGCTGGCTGGAACCGAGCGCAATATCGGCGCCCATTTCACCCGGCGACTTGAGCAGGACCAAGGCCATCAAATCAGTGGCGACAGCGACAGTGGCGCCATTGGCCTTGAGGTCGGCGATGACGCCGGTCAGGTCGCGGACTTCGCCATGGGCGTTCGGATACTGGAGCAGGGTGCCGAAAAACGCTTCATCTTTGACTGTGTCGATCGCCGCAATGACTAATTCGAAGCCGAAATAGCCGGCGCGCGTCTTGATCACGTCGATGGTCTGCGGAAAACAGGCCGCATCAACCAGGAAGCGGTTCGATTTTGACTTGGAAACACGCCGCGCCATGGTCATTGCCTCGGCGGCGGCGGTCGCTTCATCGAGCAGCGAGGCATTGGCGATTTCCAGCCCGGTCAGGTCGGTGACCATTTGCTGAAAATTGATTAACGCTTCTAGTCGGCCCTGAGCGATTTCGGCCTGATAGGGCGTGTAGGCGGTGTACCAGCCGGGGTTTTCCATGACGTTGCGCAGAATAACCTTGGGCGTCAGCGTGTCGTAATAGCCCATGCCGATGCAGGATTTATTCACGACATTTTTGTTGGCGATAGCCTTGAGGTCAGCCAATGCTTCATGTTCCCGGCGTGGTGCGGGGAGTGGGAGATCAGCCGGCAGGCGAATGGCCGCCGGGACGGTCTGGTCGATCAGTTGGTCGAGACTGCCGGCACCAATAGTGGTGAGCATCGCAGACATCTCGGCCGAGCACGGGCCGATGTGGCGGTCGATAAACTCGTTATGCTGCTCCAGCTCGGAGAGGGAAAGATTCAATGGCATGTAAATCCTTGCTTAGGCGGCGTCGGCAACGGCCTGATAGGCGGCAGCGTCGAGCAGGGCGTCAATATCGCCGGCGTTATCCGGGGTCAGCTTGAACAACCAGGCGGCATAGGAGTTCTGATTGACTGATTCTGGCGCATCAGCGGCCGCTTGGTTGACCTCGGTCACGATGCCGGCAATCGGAGCATAAACATCAGCCGCTGCCTTGACGGATTCAACGACGGCAATTTCTTTCTCGGCATCAAAATGCGCGCCGACTTCCGGCAACTCGACATAAACTAGATCGCCGAGTGCTTCCTGAGCGTGATCTGAAATGCCCACGGTGACACTGCCATCAGCATTGAGCAAAACCCATTCGTGGGAGGCGGTGTATTTTAGGTTGGCGGGGACGTTGGACATGGTTTTCTCCTGAATGGGGTGAATTAAATAACTGCTTTGCTGTTACGGGCGAATACGGGTTTGACAACCTTGGCCTTCAGAGCTTTGCCACGGATATCCACTTCGACTTCATCGCCAATTTGCACGCCGAGGGGCAGGCGGGCGAGGGCGATGGATTGTTGTAATGTAGGTGAGAAACTACCTGAAGTAATTTCGCCATTACCTTGTTTTGTAATGACTTGTTGATGGCCACGCAGTACGCCTTTATCAAGCAGAATAAGGCCGAGGAATTGTTTTTGCTGGCCGGTTGCGGTCAACGCTGATTTCCCAACAAAATCTCGTTCGTCCTTCATGGCGACGGTCCAGGCTAGGCCGGCGTCAAGCGGCGAAACTGTCTCATCCATATCCTGGCCGTAAAGATTCATCCCGGCTTCGAGGCGCAGCGTGTCACGAGCGCCGAGGCCGCAAGGCGCTACACCCGCAGCATTCAGTGCATTCCATAACGCTTCAGCCTCAGTGGCTGGCAGCATGATTTCGTAGCCGTCTTCACCCGTGTAGCCGGTACTCGCGATGAAATATTGATCCACTTCGGCGGCAAAAAAAGCTTTTAACCCCTCAGTTGCAGCCTTGGTTTGCGGCAGCACTTGCCAGACTTTCTGGCGGGCATTCGGGCCTTGTACGGCGATGATGCCGAGCGCGTTTGCGTCATCGCGGCGCTGAGTGATGCAGACATCAAGCTGCCATTCGGTCACCTTGGCCTGCATCCAGGCGAGGTCTTTTTCAGCGGTGCCCGCATTGACGACGATGCGAAAGCGCGTTTCGGTCAGAAAATAGATAATCAAGTCGTCAATGACGCCGCCAGCGCCGTTCAGCATAGCCGCGTATAGCGCCTTGCCGGAAACCTGCAGTTTGGCCACGTCATTGGCGACGAGGCGGGAGAGAAATTTTCGGCAATCGGCACCGACGACATCGACCGGACACATGTGCGACACGTCGAACATGCCGCAATTGTTGCGCACCGCATGATGCTCTTCGATTTGCGAGCCGTAATTCACCGGCATGTCCCAGCCACCGAAATCAACCATTCGGGCGCCGAGCGCACGGTGGGCAGAGTTTAAAACAGTTTTCTTCAGCATATCAATCCTTTACGAACGTTTATTAACGTTGGTTCTAGAAACGAAAAAAGGGTGAAACGAAAGCGCAACGTCTTGCGTTTCACCCCTCTGTCCTTGATACCTGAGAGATTTGCCCCATCGGTGGATGTTGACCGTGACGGTCGACATCGCTCTCCAGAGTTTCTGGCAAATTGCTTGCAGTTTTGCGAGCAACTTACCGGTTCCGTGGTCCTTTTGCCTGAGCGTTTTCGGGTGAAATTGCGCCTTCGGCGGCAGAGAAAATCTGCACTCTCCCATGGAACGAGCGGCACTATAGCGGGATGCCAGAGGTGAGGCAACCTGCTGCACTGCACAAGCGATTCCGAGTGCAGGCCGCCTTCGTGATAAACTCACCTTTTGCTAGGCCTCTACTCTCTGTGACTCCAGTTAATTTCGATTTTCATTGCCACTCAACGGTTTCCGATGGCCTGCTGCCGCCTGAAATCGTAGCCAAACGCGCAGCCGACAACGGGGTTGATCTTTGGGCGCTCACCGATCACGATGATCTTGGTGGCCTGGCGATTGCAAGGGCAAGCGCCGAAGAAGCCGGTATGGAATTCGTTAACGGTGTCGAGATTTCCATCGAATGGAAAGGTGTGCCGATTCATATCGTTGGCCTTGGTTTTGATGCGGCACATCCAGTCTTGTCCGGTGGGCTGGACGAGCTTCGCATCGGGCGCCTTGAGCGCGCCAAGCGAATGGGCGATGCGCTTGCCGCCATCGGTATTCCCGGCATCTATGAAGGCGCCGTCTGTTTTGCGACCAATCCCAGTCTGATTTCCCGGGCACACTTTGCCCGCTACATGGTTTCAATCGGCATTGCCCGCGACGTTCCCTCGGTTTTTCAGTATTACCTGACGCCGGGCAAACCGGGTTATGTCGATCATCGCTGGGCGACGCTTGAAGAAGCCGTTGGCTGGATCAATACCGCTGGCGGCGTGGCGGTAGTGGCGCATCCGGGGCGCTACAAAATGTCGGGAGGCGATATGCGGCGCTTTCTTGATGACTTCAAGGAAGTCGGCGGGCAGGGTATTGAAGTAACCTGTGGCAGTCATTCGCCCGACCATGTGATGCATTTCGCCCGGCTGGTCAGGCATTACGCCTTCCACGCCTCACGTGGCTCGGACTTTCACGGGCCGCAGGAAAGTTATGTTGATCTCGGCAAATTGCCGCAACTGCCGGAAGATCTCAAGCCGGTCTGGCGTCTGATTCGGTAAATCCTATGGCTCGTGTCGTTAATATTCATGCTGATTCACCACAACAGCGCTTGCTGGTGCAGGCTGCCGATTTCATTCGGAATGGTGCTGTTGTCGCCTTGCCAACCGATTCCTGTTATGCCCTCGGCTGTCACCTTGGTGACCGCGAAGCGCTGGATCGTATTCGCCAGATTCGCCAGATGGACGAGCGCCATCATTTGACACTAATGGTGCGTGACCTTTCTGAAATCGCTCATTTTGCTCGTGTCGATAATACGCAGTACAGACTGCTCAAGGCGGCAACGCCGGGCAGTTACACGTTTATTCTGGAAGGCACCAAGGAGTTGCCGCGTCGCTTGTTGCACCCAAAGCGCAAAACTATCGGTCTGCGTATTCCTGATCACCCCGTCGCACTGGCTTTGCTTGAAGAACTGAACGAGCCGTTGTTGACGACGACGCTGCAGTTGCCGGGTGATGAGGCGCCGCTGACGGAGGGCTGGGAGATTCAGGATCGTCTGGAAGACCAACTGGAGCTTATTCTCGACGCCGGTCATTGCGGTATTGAGCCAACGACAATTATCGACTTGACCGGCGCTTCGCCCGAATTGATCCGGGCCGGCCGTGGCCCCCTGACGATATTCGGTCTGGATTGATAAAACGATGCTCGAAAGTCTGATCCAGACCATCGCCGTTGCTGCACTACCAGTGATCTTCGCTATAACCTTGCACGAAGCTGCGCACGGTTATGCTGCCCGTTATTTTGGTGATCCGACCGCCTGGCAAATGGGGCGGATCAGCCTCAATCCATTGCGCCACATAGATCTGGTCGGCACTATCATCATTCCCGCCTCGATCTTGTTGTTTTCCGGTGGAACCTTCCTGTTCGGTTATGCCAAGCCGGTGCCGGTTGATTTCGGGCGCTTGCGCAATCCGAAAAAAGACATGCTCTGGGTCGCCCTCGCCGGGCCTGGCGCCAATCTGTTCATGGCTTTATGTTGGGCCTTGATGCTCAAATTGGCTTGGTTGATGCCGAGCAATGATTTCACCTTGCCGCTTTCAGAAATGAGCAAAATCGGGATTATCGTTAATTGCGTGCTGATGGTGCTCAACCTGATCCCGTTACCGCCGCTTGACGGTGGGCGTGTCGCGGTCAGCCTGTTGCCGCATCATCTGGCCTGGAAATTTGCCAGGATCGAGCCATGGGGGTTTCCCATTTTGTTGCTTCTTTTATTCACCGGCATTCTCGGTGCCGTGATGAACCCGCTGGTGATTTTTGCGGCGCGGGCCATTGAATCCATTTTTGGGCTTTATTGATCGACTATGTACGCTGAACGTGTTCTTTCCGGCATGCGCCCCACTGGCGCCCTTCACCTGGGTCATTATCACGGGGTTCTCCAGAACTGGGTCAAACTCCAGCATGAGTATCCGTGCCTCTTTTTTGTGGCCGACTGGCATGCGTTGACGACGCATTACGACAATCCTCAGGGAATTGAGCAGGCCACTTGGGATATGGTCATCGACTGGCTGGCGGCCGGCGTTGATCCCAATCAGGCAACATTGTTCATCCAGTCGCGGGTGCCGGAACACGCTGAATTGCATCTGCTGATGTCAATGATGACGCCGCTCGGCTGGCTTGAGCGGGTGCCAACCTACAAGGATCAGCAGGAAAAGCTCGACAGCAAGGATCTCTCTACCTACGGCTTTCTGGGTTATCCGTTACTGATGAGTGCCGACATCCTGATCTACCGCGCCGACAAGGTGCCGGTCGGTGAGGATCAGTT
>JAUYQT010000355.1 GCA_030697085.1 Azonexus sp.
GGCAATAAGGCTGCTGCTGGTAATTAATTGATAACGCGATGCGGTCACGGTCGATTCAATTTTTCTACAAGATTAGCCAAGCGTTGGCCTTGAATAAAGGCGAGCCGGCTTTCGCTGTCGGAAAGCACTGGGTTGCCACTAGCGCCCGAGATATGGCTCGGGCCGTAAGGAGTGCCGCCTGTCGTGGTTGTCGATAGCTCTGGCTGGGTGAACGGTAGCCCGATAAGCAGCATGCCGTGGTGCAGTAGCGGCAGCATCATTGAGAGGAGCGTTGTTTCGTTCCCGCCGTGTTGGCTGCTACTGGCGGTAAAGACGCAGGCGGGTTTGCCGGCCAGGCTGCCGTTCTGCCAAGCGGCGATGGTGCCATCCCAAAAATATTTCATCGGCGCTGCCATATTGCCAAAGCGCACTGGGCTGCCAAGAGCAAGGCCAGCACATTCTTCGAGGTCAGCGAGTTCGACGTAGGGCGCACCATGCTCGGGTACGGACGCTGCGCTTGCTTCGCAAACGGTTGAGACTTTGGGCACGGTACGAAGCCTTGCCTGCATGCCGGGCACCGATTCAACGCCGCGTGCAATACGTTCGGCAATGGCGCGGACAGAGCCATGATGGCTGTAGTAGAGAATAAGTATGTCTTGCATGGTCGGCTATTATACGGCCCATGCAAACGCGCTCTCGTAATCGTCAAACTCAGACCCGGCAACTGGGTACTGAGAATGTTTTTCAGCGCTTCCTGAGCGAGCATATGATGCAAACCAGTTCCGCGCTGGCGTTTACGACGCTGATGGCGCTGGTTCCTCTGGTGACGGTTGTGTTGTCAGTGGCAGATGCCGTGCCTTATCTCGACTTGCTGATTGTCCGCCTTGACTCGTTGATTAGGGAGAATTTGTTGCCGAGTGGGGCGGCGGGCACGATCATTGGTAGTGTCAGTCGTTTTTCGCACAAAGCCCAACAGTTGACCGTGGCCGGTATTGCCATTCTCAGTATTACAGCCTTTTTGTTGATGAATACGATCGAACAGGCGTTTAACCATCTCTGGCGGGTCACGCCGCGCCCACTATTTTCCCGCCTGCGTCTGTATGCCTTCGCAATGGTGGTTTGGCCTTTTGTTCTTGGGGCGCTGGCGGCTGCCATGTCGTTAGCGGTAAGTGTCTCGCTAGGTCTGTTTGATCAGCCCGTTTGGTTTCGCCAATGGGTATTGAAAGCTGTCTCAATGGTTTTGCTGGCGCTATTCTTTTCGTTTCTTTACTACGCCGTACCGAATGCGGAGGTGAAGCGTCGCGCAGCGCTCGTGGGCGGCGTTTTTGCTGCACTGGCTTTTTCCGCCATGCAGAAAATTTTTGAACTCTATTTGGCGAGTTCTGTAATGCTGAAGAGCATCTACGGCGCATTTGCTGCTTTTCCAATTTTTCTCGTCTGGCTGTACTTGTCCTGGGCGGTCGTGCTGTTTGGCGGTTTAATTGTGGCTACGGTAAATAGTCCGGTGAAACGTTAAAAATCTCGATGGTGCTGGTTTGTTCGACCAAGTGCGTCACACAAATTTCACGAATTTCGAGGTTCTTATCTTCAACAATCAGGATGATTTTTCGGGTGTTTTCTTTAAGTGTCCCGCTTGGTATGACCAAAGATTCAAACCGACGCAAGGGCGGCGTTTCGGGAAGGATCAGGGCAGCAATTTTGCCAGCAGAAAGTGTTGATGGATGTGCAATTTCTGCTGCGATAGCGCGTGGGGAAAGTAATTCCAGTCCAAGCTCGATATGCTCCGGGTTTTCCGAGATGGCCCAGCGAATAAGGCAGACGTGCCAGGTGCCTGGTGTTTCAAGATGCTCACCTAGTGGTTGCAGCGCGACAATGTCGCCGACATGCAGGCCGTTGGTGTCTCCGGAGATATGCATCAAGGCATAGCCATCCGGACTTTCGTTGGTGACCATCCACTCACTTGCTTCACTTGCTTCTGTGGGGGATTTGATTAGTTGCCAGAGCTTACCCAGGCCAACACAGAGGTGGGCTCGGTAGGATTGACGGCGCCTCGGGAATTTTCGTTTGCCTGGGTGCCCCCAAAGCGTGTTAAGGCGTTGCAAAACGCCTTGCCCGGCATGAGTCTCGGCAAAAGCCGGCAAACCAAGGCTCGAAGCGGGAATTCCTTGTTTCAGTTGGGCGATATGATTAGCGGCCCCCTGGGCAAGCGCATCGCAGGAAAAGTAGAGGATGTCGATATCATTCGCTGGTATCCGCCGAATCAGCGCGTGGGCTGGGAAATCCTTACCTGGGTCTATCCAGAACAGTCCTTTTTTGTTGAGCGCTGGCGTTTTTTCCAGGCCAATTTCCTGAGGGTTTTGTTCGATGTAACTATTAATGAACTCAAGTTCTGCTGACGAGAACGAGGCTGGCTGAGCAATCGCGGCCAGTAAAATATCTGTATAAATACGCTGGATGCTTGCGCTATTTCGAGGTCCTGGAATGCGTTCCAGGCCGAGGCGGCGGGCGTTGCGGAAAGCGGAATGGAGTTGTTGCCAAAGACCGAGGCTGGGTGGTGAGGCCAGCAAATGGTTGATTCTGATTTGCCAGGCAATAGCCGCCATGGCGCGACGGAGCGATAGTTGCGGTGAGCGGAGTGTGTTTTTGCACTCGGGGTCGAATAACTCGGCCAGTGTATTGAAGTAATCCTGGGTCAGTGTTGCCAGTAGGTCGAGTACCAGTTTCATGCGTTGGCGCAATTTGCGTGAGGCCGGTAAGGAAATTTCACTGAGCGTTTCTAACTCGGCGTTGACCACACACTCAGTCTGGTTGTACAAAAGATCGAGAAGTTTAATGCGCTGGGCGGTGGGAATCGGAGCTTGGCGCAATAGCAGCGTTTTCTCGTAAAGCTCGTTTGCATTCTCTGCGCCAGTGTGGTCGTGTGCTAGCGCCAACCAGTCAAGCAGGTTCTGGATAATGGTTTCAGGGGCTGGCGGCGAGGGCGAGACTGGCAGTGTAATCATTGGTCGCTGAGGATAACAAAAAATTCAGTTTTTACTTCCGGCATTCGGATTGGCGAAGATATTTTTCGACGTAATACAGTTTTCCGGAAGCGCCTGTTGGATGACTTGCAAGTGGCTTGTTTTTCCTTGAAATGGCGCTATAATCTCGGGTCTTTTTTCCAGCTAACGAAAGATTTCCCATGGTTGTTATCCGTCTTGCCCGTGGTGGCGCCAAGAAGCGTCCCTTCTACAACATGGTTGTTACCGACTCACGCAATCGCCGTGATGGTCGTTTCGTTGAGCGTATCGGTTTTTACAATCCGGTAGCTTCCGGTAATGCAGAAAGCCTGCGCGTTGCAACTGATCGTCTAGCCTACTGGCAAGGTCAGGGCGCTCAAATGTCGCCGACTGTTGCCCGTCTGGTCAAGCAACACGCTGCCCAGCAGGTCGCTTAAGTAGTATCTGCTTTGGCCAGTGAAGAGATTGTCGTGTTGGGTCGGCTTGCCGACCCTTACGGGATGCAGGGCTGGTTAAGGTTGCATCCGTTTGGCGATGATCCGCTTGATTGGGCTGAAATGCCTGTTTGGTGGATCAGTAGGGATGGTCAGTCATGGTCTGAGTGCAAGCTAAAACGCTTGAAATCTCACAATAATGGTTTGGTGGTTTTGCTTGATGGGGTGGTTGACCGGACCGCCGCCGAAGCCATGAAGGGCACTCTTGTGGGTGCGCCACGTGCAGCCTTGCCAACCACTGGCGAAGATGAATTTTATTGGTCTGATCTGATTGGACTGGATGTCATCAATACGGCTGGCGAGCGCTTGGGTAAGGTGGCTAGCCTGATCGAAACTGGTGCAAGCTCAGTTTTGCGTGTGGTGGCCGACGGTCATGCCGAACGGCTGCTGCCATTTGTTTCGGCTGTTGTCTTGTCGGTAGAGAAAGAAGCCGGTCTCATTCGTGTGGAGTGGGGCAGCGACTGGTGATTCGTTTTGACTGCGTGACCATTTTTCCGGAAATGTTTGTCGCTGTGACGCAAAGTGGAATTACCCGGCGGGCGCTGGAAGAGCAGCGTTGGGTGTGGCGAGGCTGGAATCCGCGAGATTTCGCCGAGAATGCCTGGCGTAGAGTCGATGATCGCCCCTTTGGCGGTGGGCCGGGCATGTTAATGCAGCCAGGGCCGCTGGAGAAGGCGATTGAAGCTGCGAAGTTGGAGCAGCGTGCGGCGGGTTTGGCAAATAGTCGGGTGATTTACCTCTCGCCGCAAGGTGCGCCGCTGACGCATCAGCGAGTGATGCAGCTGGCGACTGGCGAAGAAGGGCTGATCCTGCTTTGTGGTCGTTATGAAGGGGTTGATGAGCGTTTGATCGAGCGCTGTGTCGATGAAGAAATTTCGATCGGAGATTTTGTGCTTTCCGGTGGCGAGTTGCCGGCGATGGCCTTGATTGATGCCGTTGTCCGCCAGTTGCCGGGTGTACTTGGAGATGCCGCTTCGGCGGTGGAAGATTCGTTTGTCACGGGTCTGCTGGATTGTCCGCACTACACGAGGCCCGAAGTTTACGCGGGTCAGAAGGTGCCGGATGTGTTGTTGTCCGGTGACCATAAAAAAATTCGTCGCTGGCGACTGAAACAGTCGCTGGTTCGAACCCGGAAGCGCCGGCCGGATTTGCTGGCGCACCGCGTGTTAAGCGCGGAAGAAACGCAACTCCTCACGGAAATCGTCGGAGAGGAGCAATGCGGTGAGTAAGTATTTATAAATTTAAGGATCTCACATGAACCTGATTGAACAACTCGAAAACGAAGAAATCGCCCGTCTGGGCAAGACACTTCCCGATTTTGCACCGGGCGACACCATTGTCGTTCAGGTCAAAGTTAAGGAAGGCACCCGCGAGCGTCTGCAGGCTTACGAGGGCGTTGTTATTGCCAAGCGTAACCGCGGTCTGAACTCTGCTTTCACCGTTCGCAAGATTTCGTCTGGTGAAGGCGTCGAGCGTACTTTCCAGACACATTCCCCGCTGGTTGCTTCGGTTGAAGTCAAGCGTCGTGGTGATGTTCGTCGCGCCAAGCTGTATTATCTGCGCGAGCGTTCAGGCAAGTCCGCACGTATCAAGGAAAAGCTGGTCCGCAAGGAAAAGCCGGTCGCGGCCGCATAAGCGATTGCTTCGGATGTAATAAAAAGGGCGCTTCGGCGCCCTTTTTTGGTTCTGGTTTTTCACCCGTTATTGGGCGTTGACCGCAATAATTACCTGGTAATCGATATCAAGCCTGAGTTTTGTCCTTTTCAATCAGCGCGTAGGCTGAGTGATTGTGGATGGACTCGAAATTCTCTGATTCGACGATGTAGGAGTCAACGCGAGCTTCGGCATTGAGGCGGGCGGCGACGTCGCGGACCATGTCTTCAACGAATTTCGGGTTGTCGTAGGCGCGTTCGGTAACGTATTTTTCATCCGGGCGCTTGAGCAGGCCGAAGAGTTCGCAGGAGGCTTCCTGCTCGACCAATTGGACGATTTCCTCGATCCAGACGAAGTCGTTGGTACGGGCCGTGACCGTGACGTGCGAGCG
>JAUYQT010000412.1 GCA_030697085.1 Azonexus sp.
CGAAACGATCCGTGCAGAGCGAAAGCAACGGGCGGTAACGGCTTTAATCGAGTCGCGTCAGCTACCGCTTTGGGGCGAAACTAAGCGAGGCTTACCCAACGTCTTAGCCCGGAGCGCCCTTTTCAACGCGCGCCGAGGCGAGACAAATAATGACGCTAGGGAATTTTACAAGAATACCCCGATCGCCAGCCTTGCGAATTATGAGATCAGCTATCGCGGCGAAGAACTCCGGCAGGATGATGCTTCTGTTTTTATGCAAGTGCTGCATCTTGCCCGGCAACTACCGATCGGCGAGCTAGTCCAATTCACGGCATACAGCATGCTCAAGGACCTCGGGTGGGGCACCAATAGCCTAGCTTACAAGCGGCTGCGGGAATGCCTGGAGCGTTTGGCGGCAAACACGGTCAAGATTGCATTCCGTGATGAATCAGCGGGCTACGGCAAGTCACTAATCCGGTCCTTCGCCTGGGTCGACAGCACCAGCGGCGAGGTCCTTTCGCGCTGGGTCGTTGAACTCGAAAAAGAAATCATCCTGCTCTTTGCTGATGATGCGTACTCACTCATTGCGTGGGCCGAGCGCAGGCTAATTGGGCCGCGCGCCACGCTTACCCTCTGGCTGCACTCTTACCTGGCAACACACGGCGAGCCTATTCCGCTTTCGGTCGCGAAATACGCCGAGCTCAGTGAAAGCGGATGCCAGAAATTATTTCATTTCCGCAGCCAGCTAAAACGCGCACTCGACCGCTTAGTCACGATCGGCTTTTTAGAGAGCTATGCCGTAACACCGGCTGATATGGTCGTGGTGCGCCGGCGGTCCCGTGAAGCCCGGCTTGAGAACCTAGCGGCCGCCTAAGGTTCGTTCAAACGCCGATGGCCGGCCCCGCAACGGGCGAAAGCCTGACTGGAACGGCTCGGTAAGCTTGAGTTAAGTATTCAAGGTAGGCCAATCTGCTCAAGCCGGTTTCTGAGCACCGAGAGCTGGCAAACACAAGAAAACTCAGGTCTTTGAGGGCTTTCTACAGCGCTGATAGTTGCACTTTACAGGGATATTGCTAACATCCGGCAATTCGTCTGTTAAATGAATTGCCAATGACTGCTAAAACCCTAGTGTTCGCTAATCACAAAGGCGGTGTCGCCAAAACTACCGTTTCCGTCAATGTCGCCGACGCCCTGGCGCGCGAGGGCTACAGCGTACTCTTCGTGGATCTCGATCCGCAAGGAAATGCGACCCAACTGATTTACGGCTACGATGAGACCCCGGCCGTAACAGTCGAACAAATGCTGGCGGGTAAAGAATCCATAGCTGCGGCGATTGTCGAAAAAACAACCATTCCAGGCGTGGCCCTAATCGGCGCCACCTTGAAGCTTGCAAAGCTTGAGCGCGAGCTGCAATCGACGCCATTTTCTTCGACCTCCCTGTTGCTACAAAAACTGCATAGCGTCAAAGACGTCTTCGATGTGATTATCTTGGATACGCCACCCGCCCTTTCTTTCCTGACAGCCAATGCATTGGCCGCCGCGGATATGGTTTTTGTCCCTGTTGAGTCCGGTAGCAAGCTGGCCCTGGTCGGAACGGATGACATGATCGAATTTGTAAATCAAGCCAAGACGGTCAATACCAGGCTTAAACTCGGTGGCGCCATACTGACTAAGCACGACGGTCGCAAGAAGCTCTGCAAAATCACCCAAGCCGTCATTGGCGATTATTTTGAGACGGTCCTTGCCCACGTCGTGCCGCAATCAGCCGACATCGGGAAAAGTCAAGCCGCGGGCCAGACGGTGCTACAGTACGACCGGGAATGCACTTGCTCGCGCGAGATCGTTGAGATCGCCCGCCAGATCGCCACGATAGCCGAACTCAAGAAAAGCGAGGCAGCGCAATGACCAAAGCTACTGATAAGACTCTCGCAGAAAGCATGGGGCGCCGTCGGTCGCGGGAAGTTATCCAGGCTGAGGTAGCAGATTCAGTATTAGCAGAAATTGTACCCCCTTGCACGGTGGACCTGCCTATTGAATCGCTCTACCGCTCGCCGTTCCAAGTGCGTGAGATGGGGTCAGAGGATGAGATCGCGAAACTCGCGGAGAGTTTGCAATCTTCCGGGCTAATCAGCCCGATTGTGGTGCGAGCAGTCGCAAATCCGCAAAGGGATTTGCAGATTAAATCAGTCCCCGAATTTTTAGCAGTTGAAAAAGATTTAACGGTTAAATCTTTTGAGATTGTCACCGGGCATCACCGAGTGCATGCAGCGATCAAACTTGGCTGGAGCATGATTCCAGCCGTGATTAAGCACATGACTGATGTTCAAGCAGCAATCGCGCTTACAGCAGACAACGCAATCAAAAAAGATTTGTCGGATTGGGATCGCTACCAGGCCATCCTCATGCTCGAACGAACCGGCGCATGCAAAACTGGCCGGGAAATTGCTGCAACTCTGGGGGTCTCGCCATCGCAGATCACCAACCTGCGCGCATTCGGTCACCTGCCAAACGCCGCCCTTGAAATCGTACAGACGTATCCCGTAGTCTGTGCTTACAAGCTGGCATACAAGCTCCACGCCAAGGGGCTCAATGAGCGCGAGCCTAAGCTGGTTACAGAGGCTCTGCAAAAATTGGCTGATCGAGCAGCTAAGACCGGGATGAGCAAAGACTCGCTGGACAAGGACGAGCTGACCGCACAAGAGCAAGTCATCCCTTGGATACTGGCCAAGGTTGCGTCTCGCACCAGCCGCAAGAATTACCGCCGTGAATTGCGTATTCAGCGCCCTGGTGACAAGCCAATTCGCCTAGTCGTGACCGAGTCCGGCGCCACTATCGACGCACAAGGATTAGACCCTGATCGATTGGCAAAATTGATTGAGGAAAATCTTGTCGCTCTCATCGCGCAGTAACCTTCAAATGACCCTTCCTGGGTCATTTTCATTCGTGATTAGCAATGAACGTCAGCCAACCGAATCAAGCGCAACGGCCGAGGTGCCGAACCTGCCGCGGCGACCAGAAGACGCTGGTGAAGCGTACGCAGGTCGAAACGCCGATTAATGCGGTAGCAGAAGGCAGCCAGGTAGCGCGCCGCATATTTTTGGAAGTTGAAGGCATGGAAGCAACCCGACAGACTGGTCTTGAGATTACCGAGCACGGTGTTGATCCACTTGAACTCGGGAACCTCCCTCGGTTTACGTCCAGCCATGACTGTCGGGCGATGCATGCAGCCGGCCTCGGTGACCGCAGTGAAGCAGGCCAAGCCATCGGAGAACACCGTACTTCCCGAGGCCAGCTGCTCCTTGGCCCAAACTCGCCAGCCGCACGGATCGGGGCGACACTCGGCGGGCCCGCCCGGACGGCTTTAACCGGAGCCGATCTAGCCGTGACCGCTTCAGGCGCAACAGATGCACTCGGGGTAGCCTCAACCGGCGCCACCGCATCCTTCGGTAGCACCGGGTCAGCATCAGCGCCATTTGCAAATTTTTCGAGCGCGGCCGGATCGACTGGGGGTTTCGATGCCTGGGGTACTTTAAAGCGGCTCATCATGATGTCGCTCCCTGTAGCAGCTCAGTGATCGCTTGCCCAAGCAGCTGAGTCTCGGCCTTCGCAGCGGTGTTATCGCACTCGACGACGCCTTTGCCTTCGAGTAGCGCGTCCCTGTAAATCTTGCGCTCGCGAATCATGACACGGGGCAAGCTTAAGCTCCGCAAATTCGGCAATCAGCTCCTGCGCATCGCGGGCCTCATTGATCATCGGATTAGTCGGCGCCATGGAAATCAAGGCGTACGCACGGAGATTTGGATTCATGCCCCGCGCTAAACCGATCAACTCATTTACCTTGGGCAGAGTCTCCAGGTCAGCTTGGGATGCTCGGATCGGGACATACAAAATATCGGCTGCGACTAGGCCGGTGCGAAGCTCTTTTGAGTCGCGTCCGCCGGCATCGATGATCACCAGCTGGTACCTGGTCGCGAGTGTGGCCGCTGCGCACTCCGCGAAAACGTCGTATAGGGTATATTAAAAAAATAACCCCTTTGAGATGTATTTTTTATTTATACCTTATCGGGCGTAATGCTTGATTCCGTCTAAACTTCCTCCCTGCATTAGCCGTGGGGAGGTTTAGACGGAATGTTTTGGTTGTTGTTGTCGGGGTGGCATTGCGATTG
>JAUYQT010000561.1 GCA_030697085.1 Azonexus sp.
TGTCAATCAGCGTCCAATACTTTCCAGTTGTCAGCGTCCAAATCTTTCCAGTTTGTCAGGCTGATTTGACCGTTTTTTTCCGCTGTTTAAAGCGGTAAGAATCGTTGCCGGTTTCGAGGATTTCGCAGTGATGGGTGATGCGGTCGAGCAAAGCTGTCGTCATCTTTGGATCGCCGAACACAGTCACCCATTCGCCGAACGACAGGTTGGTCGTGATGATCAACGAGGTCTTTTCATAGAGCTGGCTGATCAGGTGAAACAGTAGCGCCCCACCCGAAGCCGGGAACGGCAAATAGCCCAGCTCATCGAGAATCACGGCATCGAACAGCACCAGTTGCTTGGCCAAATTTCCTGTCTTGCCCTGCTGCTTCTCCCGCTCCAGTTGATTGACGAGATCCACCGCGTTGAAGAAACGCACCCGTTTCCCCTGATGGATAGCAGCAACCCCCAAGGCAGTCGCCAGATGGGTCTTTCCCGTCCCAGTCCCACCGACCAGAATCAGGTTGTGGGCGCTCTCCATGAAGGCGGCGGTTGCCAGTTGCTCAATTTGCGCCTGTGGCAATGGCGTTTCCGCCCAGTCGATGCCCGTCAGGTCACGATGGATCGGGAAGCGTGCCGCTTTCATCTGGTAGCGCAGGCTGCGCACCTGCCGATCCGCCTGCTCCGCATCAATCAAGCGATCCAGCCAGGCTTCCGGCTGCATCGGCCGGCGCGTGCCTTCGGCCAACAACTCTGACCATGCGGTGGCCATGCCGTAGAGGTGCAGCGATTTGAGTTGGGCCAATCGATCAATGGACATACTGACCTCCGCGCAGACGGTCATAACGGCTGCAATCAGCCGCCGGTTCGACCTGCAAACGCAGTTGGTCAGGCAGACTGATCGTGCTGGGTCGCGGTGGCGCCGTTATTCGGCGTAATTCATTCATAACGACAGCCGCTGTAATCACGCCACCATCCAGCGTCAATTCGCACGCCACTTGCAGCGCCTCAAGGCCGACCTCGCGAGCTGCCAATAGCAGCTCAACGAAGGCTCGGTCACCCTTCGGCTGCTTCAGCACCCGATCTCGCACCAGCCGAATCGGCACTGGCAAATCCCACTCGATAAACGGTGCCCCGTTACGTAGCGATCCCGGCTTTTTCTCCAACACTGGCAGGTAATGCCAAGGGTCGCAGATCAACTGATCACGCCCAAATCGCCGTTCATGGTCGGCAATGACCTTGCTCTCAGCGACGATTCGTACTTTCTCGGCGTACAAACGCACTGACACCACCTTGCCAGCAAAGTCAGCCGGCACGCTGTAGCGATTTCGTTCGACACGGACCAGGCAAGTGCTGGAAACGCGCATCATCTGTTCGACGTAGCCATCGAAGGTGCTGGTGATGGCCCGCAGACTGGGGCCTTCCTGAAGAAAGCAGTCAGCAATGGTGCGCGTCGGCTCAACCGGATGCTTACGTTCCGCCAATTCCCGGCAACGGTTGGCCAACCAGTCGTTCAATGCCGCAAAGCTCGCGAAGCGGGCCTTGGGTGTGAACAGCCATTCCCGGATGTTGCCGACCTGATTCTCGATTTGACCTTTCTCCCAGCCTGAGGCCGGCGTACAGGCGACTGGCTCGAACAGGTAATGATTGGCCAGCGCCATGAAGCGGCGATTGAAGTGCCTATCCTTGCCGACCAGAATGGTATCCACGACGGTCTTCAGATTGTCGTAGATCAGGCGATTGGGCACGCCGCCGAAGAAGGCAAAGGCCCGGTTGTGGGCATCAAGCACCATCTCCTGGGTTTCGCAGGGGTAGGCGGCGACAAACATCTGCCGGCTGTAGGCCAGCCGGAAGTGGGCAACCTTGATAGTGAGTGCAACACCAGCGATCTCCACGTGTTCCTGACTCCAGTCAAACTGGCAGGCATCACCCGGGGCAAAGACCAACGGGACAAAGGCTTCCTTGATCGTCGGCCTCGTCTGTGCCGACTTCCAGTGTTTTACGAAACGTTGCACGCTGTCGTAGGCGCCGCGATACCCCTCGGCCTGCAAGCCTTCAAAGAGTCGCTGGGCGGTCCGCCGTTGTGCCTTGGGGAGCTGCCGCTCGGTGACTAGCCAGCTTTCCAGCACCGACTGGAATGCCCCCAGCTTCGGGGCGGCTTGCTGCTGACGAACGTAGACCGGTTCGACCTCGGTTGCCAGGTGCTTGCGCACCGTCGGACGGGATAACTTCAAGTCGCGTGCAATCGAGCTGATGCTCTCGCCGCTGACCAAATGACGACGCCGGATTTCGGCTATGACTTCCATGGATAACACCCCAGATTCCCCGGCAAAAACGCCGGTAGGTTACACAACCCGGAGTGGCAACTATTGGACGCTGATCACCCCGGAAATCTGGAAAGTTTTGCACGCTGTTTTACA
>JAUYQT010000627.1 GCA_030697085.1 Azonexus sp.
TTGATTCTTGGCGCCGCCGTACCGCTGGTCAATTTTATTTCCGTCTGGATGCTCGCCCGTCACGGCGAAGTGGGTGTCTGGCGTGAAGTGGCCCGCAACCCGTTGATCTGGTGCACGGCGGCCGGCCTCCTGCTCAATCTGCTCGGCTTTGTGCCGCCCGCGCCGCTGCAATCTTTTCTCGGGCGACTGGCTGACGCCTCGATTGCGCTCGGCCTGATTACCGTCGGCGCCGCCTTGCGACTCGAAAGCACGCCCGGTGTGCGCGGCTTTTCACTCTGGCTCGTGGTCGTCAAACTACTGGCTTTACCGCTGATTGCGTTGAGCGTCGGCGGGCTATTCGGCCTGAGCGGCCTGAACTATCAGATCGTGGTGCTATTCGCCGCCATGCCGACCGCCTCGTCAGCCTACATTCTGGCCATGCGCATGGGTGGCGACGGACGTAGTACGGCCTGGCTGATCTCGGCAACAACGCTGGGTTCGATGCTCACGCTGCCGTTCTGGGCAGCGTGGCTGACACGCTGATTACTTCTTGCTGCGCCGACTGCCTGACTTTTCGGCGGCAGCTTCCTGTTCATTGACAGCCTGTGCGGCAGCATCGGCTGTTTGCTGCATCTGCTCGCGCATCTGCTGCATCATTTGCCAGGGCCACATCGCGGCTTCAGAAAATGCCGTTTTTTCCGCGTCGACCGCAGCTTTTTCTTCCATTCCACCAGACGACATCGATTTCGCGGTATCGGAGGCCATTTGCCCCATCGTCTGTACCGCCGAGACTGTCGTGCGCTGCATTTCGAGGCCTTGAATGGTCATTTGCAGCATCGACAAATTCATCCGCAGCCAGCCTTCAACGGCTTTCATATCCTTGATGCGTTTATCGAGTTCTTCAAGATCGAAAGTCGGTGCGACCATGCCGGGGAGCGTGAAACCCATATTGCCCCACAAGTTGCGCATGAAGTTGAGTGGGTCGTGTACCTGATTGTCTGACATGTCTCTCTCCATCTGTTTTTTTGATTGAGTGATCTTAAACCACTTAATCGGACAAAGTGCTAAATTAGTGACCAGTCATAAGGGGGTAAGCATGCTGAAGTTGCTGGTAGTAGAAGATCACGCGCTCGTACGCGAGGGATTAGTCCGACTGCTTGGGCAGGTCGAAGAGGATGTTCAGGTTTTTGATAGTGCCGACTTCGAGTCCGCCCTCGCCATGCTCGATAGCGAAGGCGATTTTGATCTGCTTTTACTCGATCTGGCCCTGCCCGGCATCGACGGCTTTGCCGGCCTCGACATCCTGCGCCGGCGTTACCCGGCCATGCCGGTTGCCGTGGTTTCAGCCTTCGACGATACACCGACCATTACCCGGGTGATGAATCTCGGCGCCTCCGGCTTTATCCCCAAGGCCTACTCCGGCGAGGCGCTGCTTTCGGCGGTGGGTGAAGTGCTGGCCGGCAACATTTTCCGGCCCAACGGCCATGGCCAGCAAAGTTCACGGATGGATGACGCAACGCCTTTGCCGCCCTACCGGATCAATGTCCAACCCGAAGAAGTCGGGCTGACCAGTCGTCAGGCCCAGGTTCTCGCGTTGATGGTGCGCGGCCTGTCGAATCGCGACATTGCGGAGCAACTGGATCTTTCCGAAGGCACGGTGAAGATCCACGTCACCGCGGTCTTCAAGGCACTCGGCGTCAATAGCCGGACCCAGGCGTTAGTCGCAGTGGCACGTTACGGCATCGATTTCGGCAATGTTTTCTGAAGCTGATTGAGTAACGCCCGCAACTTGGCGGGGCGAACCGGCGTCGGCAAGGCGTGGGCACCATCGGGCAGCTGTTGTGGCCCATCCTTGCTCAGAATAATCCACGGGGTATCGGCGGCGCGTTCGGCACTAACCGCAGCAGCCTGTTCGGCGTCGACAATCAACAAACTGTCGGTGAGCGACCTGCCCGCCACCCGCTCGTTTTCCTGACTGACGGCGTATTGCCAGTTCTCAACCAGCTTGAGGCAGGCCAGCAGGTCGTCGGAATGACCAATAAAGTGCACCTTGCCAAGGCTTTTCGGCAGGCTTTCCGGCTGCTGCAAATCAACAGGCTGGCCGGCGGGAAGGCGCAACGCGAAGCTGGTTCCTTCACCCAATCGTGAGTGCAGACTG
>JAUYQT010000690.1 GCA_030697085.1 Azonexus sp.
AGTCGACCGCGATCGAAGTCTTCGGGAATGAGCGGGAAGTTTGCCGCCTTCAGTCCAAATTGCATGGCGAGATAGAGCGAGGTTGGCGTTTTGCCGCAGCGCGAGACAGCGACCAGAATTACATCTGCTTCTGCAAGATCGCGATCGGTAATCCCGTCGTCGTGAGCCAGCGTGTAATTGATCGACTCAATGCGCTTCTTGTAATCCGAACTGTCGGCCGTGCCGTGCGAGCGGCCAACCGTATGGCTGGATTTCAGCCCCAGTTCAGCTTCAAGTGGGGCGAGGAAGCTGGCGAAATAGGACAGGCAGAAAGCATCGGCCTGATGGACGATGCCGGATAGCTCGTGATTAATCAGCGTTGTAAACACAATGGCCCGCATGCCATCGGCTTCGCCCTGCGCATTGATGCGAGCTACCGTCTCCTGCGCTTTGGCGATGCTGTCGAGAAAAGGGATGCGGATTTGTTTGAATTCGACATCCTCGAACTGGGTCATCAGGCTATGACCGAGCGCTTCTGCGGTCAGTCCTGTGCCGTCAGAGACGAAAAAGACAGTGCGTTTGATAGGTGTAGGCATTTGTAAATTTTACCCGCTGTTGCGCAAACCGGAGGCAATGCCGTTGATCGACAGATGAATCCCGCGGGCTACTCGCTCGTCGGTTTCACCGGCCCGATGGCGTTTCAACAGTTCGACCTGCAGGTGGTTAAGCGGGTCCATGTAGGGTGAACGCAATTGCAGCGAGCGCTTGAGTACGGGGTTGTCGGCGAGGAAATCGTCCTGCTCGAGAATGGCCAGCAGGTGGTGACGAGTTAGCGTCCACTCCGCCTTGATTTGGCTAAAAATGCTCTCACGCAAGGCTGGATCGCTCACCAGCTCGGCATAGCGCGAGGCGATGGCGAGATCGGTTTTGGCCAGCACCATATCCATATTCGAGAGCAGGCTTTTGAAGAAAGGCCAGGCTTTAAGCATGCGGCGCAGCGTCGCCATACCGTCAGGATTTGCCTGTAAATAGCCGTTGACCGCAGAACCGAAGCCATACCAGCCGGGCAACATCAGGCGGCATTGCGCCCAGGAAAATACCCAGGGAATAGCACGTAAATCCTCGATCTGTTCGGAAGGCTTGCGCGAGGCCGGGCGGCTGCCAATATTCAAGGTGGCGATTTCGGAGATGACCGTTGATTGCCGAAAGTAAGTGTTGAAGCCGGGGGTTTCATAAACCAGGCCCCGGTAGGCGTTGAAGGCTAGCAACGAGAGCTGATCCATCACGCCGTGAAACTGTTCAGCCGGTTCGACGCGGTTTTCGTGGTCGGTCAGGCTGGCTTCCAGCGTTGCGGCGAGCAGTACTTCCAGATTGCGCCGGCCGGTTTCCGGATTGCCATATTTGGTCGAGATTACCTCGCCTTGTTCCGTCAGCCGAATCTGGCCAGAAACGGCGCCGGCTGGCTGGGCGAGAATGGCGTGATAGCTTGGACCACCCCCGCGACCCACCGAGCCGCCGCGGCCGTGAAAGAGGCGCAGGCGTACGCCATGACTTGAAAAAACCTGGGTCAATTCAATTTCTGCCTTGTACAACTCCCAGCCGGAAGTCAGGAAGCCACCATCCTTATTGCTGTCGGAATAGCCGAGCATGACTTCCTGCTCGTTCCCGCGGCCGCTGAGTAAATCGCGGTAGGCAGGTATATTGAAAGCGCCATCCATCGTCGCCGCACTCTTCTGCAAGTCTTCAATGGTTTCAAAAAGCGGGATGATGTTGACATCGAGTTGGGCCGGTGCGCCCGGCCGCAACAGGCCGGACTCTTTGAGGAGCAAGGCGAGTTCGAGTAGGTCGGAAACGCCATCCGCTTTGGAAATAATGCAGTTGGGCAGGGCCGCAGCGCCATAGCGCTGGCGCAGTTCGTGGGCGGCAAAAAAGATCGCCAGTTCGCCCTGCGTTTCTTCAGAATAATTCAGATAAGGTGAATAAAGTGGGCGCGGCGTAGCGATTTCTTCAACCAGCAGTTTATTGCGGTCAACCTCGGAAAGCACCGCATAATCGGCGCAACGACCGGCCCCGGCGAGCAGTTCAGCCACCGTTCGGGCATGAACTTCAGAGTTCTGACGCAGATCAATCGGCGCCAGATGGAAGCCGAACACCTGCACGGCACGAATCAACCGACGCAGCCGACCACCGGCCAGCCTGGCGCTGCCGTTCAGTTTGAGCGAGTTGGCCAGGACTTTGAGATCGGCCCGCAGCGCTTCAGGGTTGGCGTAAGGTGTCGCCTGTCCGATTTCGTGGCGGACGGGCTCGAATTGGTCAAGACTGCGCGCCGTTGCCGCCAGCCGGGCATAAATGCCGGAAAGTGCCCGGCGGTAAGGTTCATCCGAGCGTTGCGGCGAATGATCCGTCGAGTGCTCAGCCAGCGCCATTAGCTGTGGCGTGACGCTCACCAGCAGGTCGGAAAGCGGTAGTTCGGCACCGAGCTCATGGACCTCTTCAAGGTAATGATTGAGCGCTGCCGCCGACTGCAGGCGCAAGGTTTCGCGCAGGATTTCAGCCGTGACAAAGGGGTTGCCATCACGGTCGCCACCAATCCAGCTGCCAACCCGAAAGAAGGGCGGCAGCGCCCAGGTTTTCTCCGGATAGCGTTTTTGCAGTTGTTGCGTTACTTGAATATAAAGGCGCGGCAATTCGGTAAAAAATGTTTCGCGGAAGTAGCTGACGCCATTTTTTACCTCGTCCAGCACCTTCAGGCGCACTGGACGCAGCATGCGGGATTGCCATAGTGTCAGAATGGCGTTCGCCAGGCCGAGTTCGTTTTCGGCGGCCTCTTCCGGCGTCATTTGCTGGCGCTCACGCTGGTCGAGCAGGTGGGCGATATCGCGATGATTACGGATCAAACTCTGGCGCTGGACTTCTGTCGGATGTGCGGTGAGTACCGGTGCGACGAGTGCGTGGGCGAAAAACTCAGCTACTTCCTGCGCGCTTACCTTGTTTTCGCTCAACTGATCCAGCGCATGCACCAGGCTGCCTTCACGCGGTGGCGAGCCAGCCAGATCATGCGCCCGGCGACGCCGAATATGGTGCTCATCCTCGGCAATATTGGCCAGTTGCAGAAAATAGCTGAAGGCGCGGACAACCGCTTGCGTTGTGTCGCGAGACAGCGGGTCGAGCAGCGCAGCGAGTTCGGCGCGCGTCGCTTTACCTGTTTCGGGGTCACCATCACGGGCAAAACGTACAGCGGTCTGGCGCACCCGCTCAACCAGCTCAAAAACAGCGTCACCCTCCTGTTCGCGCACCGTGTCACCCAGCATGCGGCCGAGCTGTCGGATGTCGTTGCGTAATGGTTCATCCTTATTATTGTCGAGCGTTGTCGGTTGCATGGCTGATTCCTGCGCAGAAGGGGTGTTGTTGTCCATTGCTGAGGTTCCAAGTTGTAGTTTTTTATATTAATCAAGTGGATAGCTTTTAACTTATCCGGAAT
>JAUYQT010000728.1 GCA_030697085.1 Azonexus sp.
ACTGCTCCGCCAGTCCGGCACTTTTGCCGCTCACCAGCAACTGGTCGAGTGCGTCATGGACTCCAATGATCTGGAAAAAGAGCGTGGTATCACGATTCTTTCCAAGAACACCTCGGTCGAGTACAACGGCATCCACATCAACATCGTCGATACGCCGGGACACGCCGACTTCGGCGGAGAAGTTGAGCGCGTGCTGGGCATGGTCGATGGTGTAGTTCTGCTGGTCGATGCCGTTGAAGGCCCGATGCCGCAAACCCGCTTCGTTACCAAGAAGGCGTTGGCCCTGGGCCTGCGTCCGATCGTGCTGGTGAACAAGGTTGACCGTGATGGTGCCGATCCTGATCAGGCCGTCAATCTGACTTTCGATCTGTTCGACAAGCTGGGTGCCACCGACGAGCAACTCGATTTCCCCATCGTTTACGCTTCCGGCCTGAACGGCTGGGCGGCGATGGAACTGGATCAGCCGCGCGAAAACATGAAGCCGCTGTTTGATACCGTGCTCAAGCACGTGCCAGCGCCGCAAACCGATATCGACGCACCGCTGCAACTACAAATTACGGCGCTTGATTATTCCTCCTACGTCGGTCGTATCGGCGTTGGCAAGATCAACCGCGGCAAGGTCAAGACCGGCCAGCAGGTATTGGTCATGTTCGGTACCGAAGAAGAGGCTGCCGAGCACGATCGTTCGCCGATCAAGGCGAAGATCGGTCAAGTCTTCGGTTATCGCGGTCTGAACAAGATCGAACTCGACGAAGGCTATGCCGGCGATATCGTGCAGATTACCGGTATTGATGATCTGGTCCTCGGCTGTACCGTGACCGACCCGGAGCAACCGGAATCCCTGCCGCTGCTGAAGATCGACGAGCCGACCCTGGAAATGCAGTTCATGGTCAACTCCAGCCCGCTGGCCGGCACCGAAGGCAAGTTCGTTACTAGCCGCCAATTGCGTGACCGTCTGCACAAAGAACTGCTGACCAACATGGCGCTGCGTGTCCATGACACCGCCAACGGCGAAATCTTCGACGTCGCCGGTCG
>JAUYQT010000711.1 GCA_030697085.1 Azonexus sp.
CCATCGTCTGGGATAATGGCGCCGGCACCGGCTCGGTCGGCCTCGAATGCGCCCGTCTGGCACCGCATGGCCACGTCTGGGCAATCGAGAAAAACGAGGGCGATGCAGCCAATGCGCGGGCCAACGCGGCCCGTTTCCGCATCGGCAATTACACGCTGTGCGAAGGCAAGGCGCCGGCCCAACTCGATACCTGGCCGGATCCGGATGCCGTATTCATCGGCGGCTCGGGCGGCGAACTGGGCGAATTGATCCACTTGATTCTCGCCCGCCTGAAACCGGCTGGCCGACTGGTGATGAATTTCGTCACCATCGAAAACCTGGCCGGCGCAACTGCCGCCCTAAAAGAGGCCGGCGCGGTCTGGGATGTCGTCCAGCTCCAGGCCAGCCGCAGCCAACCCATTCTCGACATGCACCGACTGGCCGCCCAGAACCCGGTGTGGATTGTGACCGCAAGCAAGGAAAACGAAGCATGACCCAGACAAACAAACCCTACGGCAAACTGATCGGCGCCTCGCTCGGCCCCGGCGACCCGGAATTGATTACCCGGCGCAGCTGGGCCGTGCTGCAATCCGGCGCGCGCTGGCTGTATCCGGTGAAAAAGGCCGAGGAATCGTCCTACGCCTTATCGATTGTCGAACGCGGCGGCTTGCCGATTCCGGCTGATGCGGAACAACTGGTTTTCCCGATGACGCGCGATGCCGACATTCTGGCCAAAGCGTGGACGCGCGCCGCTGCCCGCACGGTCGAATTGCTCGCCGAAGGCCGCGACCTGGTTTTCCTGGTCGAAGGCGATGCTTCCACCTTCGCCACCTTCGGCCATCTCGCCCGCGTCGTCCGTGAGTTGGTGCCGAACATTGAAGTCGAGACCATTCCCGGCGTTTCTTCCTTCGCCGCCGCTGCCGCCAGCACCGGCATCACGCTGGCCGAAGAGGACGAAACGCTGGCGGTGATTCCCGCCAACTACGGGGTGGGCGTGATCGATCACCTGCTCGACGAGTTCGACACGCTGGTCCTGCTCAAGGTCAAGCCGCAGGTCGATGAGGTGATCGAGCTGCTGGAGCGGCGCGATCTGCTCGCCACCGCCTGCTTCATCGAAAAAGTCGGGGCACCGGAACAGCGCATCGTCCGCGACGTGGCCAGCCTGAAAGGCGAAAAGGTTAATTACCTGTCGCTGATGCTGGTGCAGAACCCCAAGCGCGTGCGCGGCGAACTGCGGCGCGGTTGCCGCAAACGCAAGGAAGCGGCTGAATCGTAGATTGGTACGACCACAGAAGCAGCGGCTGGCCCTAGGACCACAGAAACAACGGCTGGCCGTACGGTCAACCGCAAAAAACACCAAAAAATTAAAACGGACCCCCAACCCATGAAAATCGCAGTCGTTTCCATTACCAAACACGGTATCGCGCTGGCCGGCAAAGTGATTGCCGCCCTGCCCGGTGCCCAGCTATTTACGCCGGAAAAATTCCGCGCCGAGGCCGAAGCCGCCGCCCCCGGCGCTGCCAACTGCTACGAAGGCAAGGTGGGCGATCAAGTGCCGGCCCTGTTCGCCGCCTTCGACGGCATCGTTGCCATCGTCTCGCTTGGCGCCGTCGTTCGCCTGATCGCGCCGCATCTCGGCAAGAAGGAAACCGATCCGGCGGTCGTCGTCATCGACGAAGCCGGCAAGTTCGTCATCCCCATGCTCTCCGGCCACCTTGGCGGGGCCAATTCGCTGGCCGGCCATCTCGCTACGGCGCTCGGCGCGATACCGGTATTAACCACCGCTTCCGACGCTCGTCAAACGCTGGCGGTCGATCTGCTCGGCCGCGAACTGGGCTGGAAATTCGAGGCAACGCACGACGAAATCGTTCGCTGCAGCGCCGCCGTCGTGAATGACGAAGCCGTCGCGCTGGTTCAGGAAGCCGGCAGCGAGGACTGGTGGAGCGGCCACGCCAATGGGCGGAGTGGCCCACTGGCGGCCAATATCCAGCGCTTTGCGCGACTGGAGGAGGTGGACTGCAACAAATTCGCCGCCGTGCTGTGGATCAGCCAGCGCGACATGCCGGCTGATTTCGCCACCCAACTGGCCGGCAAGCGGGTGATTTATCGCCCTTCGGACAAGGCATGAAAATCGCCCTTGGCCTCGGCTGCGACCGGGGCACGCCGGCGGCAACCATTGCCCTATGCATCAGTGAAGCGCTGGCCGCCTGCGGCGCGTCGCTCGCTGACGTTCAGGCGACGGCCAGCATCGACCTCAAGGCCGATGAAGTCGGGCTGCTGCAGGTCATTCAAGAAAATGGCTGGCCCTGCACCTTTTACCCGGCCACGGCACTTGCTGCGGTCGACGTGCCAAATCCCTCAAAAACCGTCCTCAAATACACCGGCACACCGTCAGTTTCCGAAGCGGCGGCTTTGCTGGCGGCGAATGCCGATCAGTCCCATTTGATTCTCGAAAAACACAAGTTGCGCGGCCCGGACGGGCGCAATGCAACTGTTTCCATTGCAAGGATTACCCCATGAACGCCCCAACACCCACGCCTGAAACCCTCAAGAAATCCGGAAAAATCATGCTCGTCGGCCTCGGCCCGGGCAGTAACGATCACCTGACCGCCCGCGCCCGCGCCGCCATTGCCGAAGCCGATACGATCATCGGCTACGTCACCTACATCCGCCTGGTGGCCGATCTGGTGGTCGGCAAGGAAGTCATCAAGAAGTCGATGACCGAGGAACTCGACCGGGCCATCGAGGCGCTCGACCGCGCCCGCCAGGGCAAGAAGGTGGCGCTGGTGTCG